>JBKPBJ010000285.1:0-7114 GCA_046726875.1 Verrucomicrobiota bacterium | reverse complement strand
GCCAGATTGAGGCCGATCCCGTGACCCGACGCGGCCGACGGACTGGAGCTGTGATGGAACCGTTCGAAGATGTTTTCTCCCGGCGGGATCGTACGACCAGTGTTCCCAATCGTGAGCACGACGTCGCTGCCGTTGCCACGGGCGCTAACCCGAATTCGTCCCCCTGCACGATTGTACTTTCGCGCGTTCTCCAGAAGATTCTGCACGATGAGCGATGTGTAGCGTTTCTCTCCGGCCACAAAAAGCCCGCGCGGAAATTCCTTTTCAATCTTCACATCCGGCGAATCAGGCAACGCGCCAAGATCATCCAGCCATTCATTAACCAGCTCGCTGAGATTCACAGGTGTCGATGCGATTTGAAGGTGGCCAGCATCCATGCGCGACAACAGGAGCAAATCGTCAATTACACCGGTTAACCGACGTGTTTGATGAAGCAGGGTGGACAACTCTTCGTAGACTTCCGGCTTAAACCCTTCGCGTTCCAGCAGTAATTCGAGACCAATACGAAGAACCGTCATCGGGCTTTTCAGCTGGTGTGACGCATCGGCTGAATATCTGGTGGATCGTTGCAACTCCTCGGCAGTCGATGCGAGGGCCGCCTCGGCGCGTTCTCGTTCTGCGCGATTTTCTTCCGAATCGAGCGCTAGTTTCTTCACGGGCGCGGACATGCGGAGCGCCACGAAATGGCTTGCGACGAATCCGCCTAACAACAGAAGCGCGCCGGCGGCGCCAATTTGCCAGCGGAGACGATGCAGCTGTGCCGTCCACGAGGCGAGAGGATACACACAAACTTCGTAAGCGGGTGGAAACAGCGACCCCGGATTGAGGCGCTTATAAAACAATAGCTGAGGCGCACCAGCCACTTCGACGCGAAAGGAGTTTTGCTCTGAGTCGGACTCAGCGAGCGCAGTTGTTATGTTCTCGTTCAGCGAACTTTGAGCAGACGCCGCAAGGGCCGGCAGATGTAGGTGGCCCCCCACCCAGATGCCACTTTGCATTCCGGTATGTTTGGTTTCGAGCTCAAGTGGCTTAAACCCGATCACGAGCGCCGAAACCAGATCCCCTGTGTCGGTCGAGAAGATCGGCACGGCTATGACTTCGTGGATATCGCCAGCAGATTGGATATACCCGATGTGTTGCTTGCCGGGCAATTTTGTCAGCGAAAGTTGCGCTTCGGTCGCTGCGTCCAGCTCTCCGACATCGGAAGCATTGGGAGGCTGGATGACTCTGCCGGTGTCGTCGAGGAACCGATAAAATCTGGCGTGCAGAAATCCTGCTGCTTGCTCGCGGGGCGGTTCCTCGCCTTCCATGAGGTCGCGCAACTCATCCTTTGCGCTCGGATACAGGAGATCGATTGCGTCGTCCTCGATCGCGGCGTGAATCCGCGGCTTCGCTGCAAGTGCGTTGCAGCGGTCAGCGAGCGCGGCGTGGCGCAGTTCCTCGAGTTTGTGCATCGAAGAAAGCTCGGTCTGAAAACTCTGCTGCAAATTTCCCTCTGCGTCGGCAGTGACTCTGCGCTGTGCCAGATAAAGCCCTAGCACAGTCAAGATTGCTACGATCACCATGATCGCCGTGAACAACCGGGTGCGAAAGCTCGTGACTTCTTTGTTCCTCGTTGCACCTGTGGCGCTCATGGCAAATCAACGTGCAGCGTTTGACCGTCTTTTAAGTCCACCGGCTTTTCCCGCGTGGTCCTGCTGTCGACCCATGCCTTCAGTGTATAGTGACCTGGCGGAAGTTTACTTAATCGAAATCGGCCCGCTGTATCCGTCATCACGAAGTACGGCGTGTTCAACACCAGAATCAATCCCCGCATGTGCTCGTGAATGTCGCATCTCAGTGTCACCAGCCCCGGTTGATCGAAGATCACCGACGGGATCGGCCGTTCCTCCGGACGATAACGGCCAAGGTCAAATCGTCTGGTAGGAGAGTAGGAAAAAATGTTGTGGTAGGTGTCATCGAGATTTGGAAATTCGACTTTGGTCCCAACCTGGGTCGGCAGGAGCGCTGGAATGAAGGTTAAATCTCTTTGCGCGACCTCCTTTACTGGCAATGAAGCTGGTCGCGGGAAGTTGCCATCGAGATAAACAACGGCCAGTGGCGGCTGCGTCGAAAGGACTCCGGCCTTGGTTACGATCTCGTATCGTTTTGCCTGAACCGGCGCCGAGCGCGATTTCGGAAGCTCCACCCGTCCCTCAACAGCCGCGCCCGCCAAAAGCGAAGCGGGAATCACGTAAAGAATTGTATTCAGCCACAGCAGTCCCCGCCGGCACATTGCTCGCTAGTTTAACAGGCCTTTGACTGAACGGAAAGTGCCGGAGCGACGTCCGGCTCAGCGATCCCAATGTTATTCCTTTGGCTTAGCCCTCGCCATTGCAGGGAAGGTGAAAAAGATCGTGGCGGCCAAACTCCAGAAGATTCCGATCGCGCAGGCAATGCCGAGGCCGGTGAGCGCAGGGTTCCGCGCCAGAGCAAGCGACCCGAAACCGCTGAGGGCTGTCAGCCCGGCGAGCAAGACAGGTTTCACTACGCCGGCCACATCATGTTCGATGTCACGCGTCTTTTGCCACACGAGCACGACGTAAATTCCGTAATCCACGCCGATAGCTAGCACGAGACGGAACGAGAGCACATTGAGCAGATTCAAATGGATGTGCAGCAGCTTCATGGTAGCGATCATCGCTCCTATCCCGAACGCGAGTGTAATGACTTGAATCAGCCATAAACGGAAGTCGCGATACAAAATGGCCAGCAATGAGACGTCGAAAATGGCCATCAACGCGCTGATGATCAGGAGTTGATGGTGCGACCACGGTTGGAGATCGGCGAGGACATAGGTCCAGCCCGTCAGAATCATGGGGACGCCCGCCACAGAAAGATCGTGTTGCAGCTCCTGGCTTTGCTCCTGCGTTGTGAGTGGTCCGTTGGTGGTGACAAATCCGGTCGTCAGCAATGGGTCTTGCCCGAAGTAGCGGTCGATCAAAAACCACCAGCTCGATGACTGAGGTAATTGTGTCCGCCAATTCAGCAATGGCACGCTGGGATCGGCGACCCGTTGTAAATTGTCGAGCAACACGAACGCCGTAGCGAAAGCTTCTACGCTGAATCCCTCGGCCTCGAGAGTTTGGGTCAATGTTTCGTGTGCCGCAGGAAAATTTATCTCGCGCAAACGGTGGCGGTTTCGCTCCATCCAGACGGGCGACGGGCAAAGCGCCGCGGGTGTGGAGAAACCCTTTATCCTTCTGGCTGCCTGGACTTCCCGCCAGTGTGCAGAAATTTTTTGCCAGTAGTCATGCAGTTCCTGCGAGTTTGTCGCGCGGACGATCGCCAGCACAGGTTCCCAGCGGACCGGCATTTTTTTCATGATTGTGTCAAGAGTCTGGGCTGCGCGAATGTTTTTTGGTTGGAGTGAACGCGTGCTGGCTTCGAATTGGAGTGGGGGAACGGGCGAAAAGCCGATGGCAGTGAGCAGCAGCAAAACCGCGCTGGAAAACATCAGCATTGGAGCCGGTCTGCGCACAATCCCGCGGACGTATCTCGCTACAAGATCGAAGAGCCAGTCGCGGCCAATTGCGCCTTGTCGCTCGCGAACAAACAAAAATAAAACCGAGCACATCAACAGGCCGGCGATGAAAATGCCAATGGCAATCAGAACACCGAGTTCGGAAAAGCTCATCGCGCCACTCAGCACCAGCGCGAGAAATCCTACCGCTGTCGTGAGCGCGCCAAAGAAAACCGCCCGTCCAAGTTTTGCCACCGAGGTCGCGATGGCTCGCTCATGCGGTTCGCCATCGGCACGCGCCTGGTGATAGCGTCCGATGATGAGAATCGCAAAATCGACCCCGAGCCCGACAAGAATGGCGCAAAAGCCCACGCTGATCATGCTGAGTCGGCCGAAAAGAAGCTGACCCCCAGTTAGTGCTACGAGACAGGAGAGAAGAAGGCAAAATGCCATGCCCACCAAAGGCAGCCATCGGCGAAACCCAGTGAAAAAGATCGCGCCCACGAGCACGACTGAGCCAAGCAATGTCGCGACGACATCATAGCGCATGCTCAACGAAATTTCGGATACGAACGCCGAGCGCCCGGTCACGAGAATTTGCAAAGGCCTGCTGCCGTCCCATCCTTCGGCTGCGGTTTTGCGAAACTCGTTCACGCGGCGCATCAAACGCTGGCATTCAAACGCGCTGATCGACGTTTGATTCGTCACTACCAGAAAGATTCGCATCGTGCGGTCCGGTGAGGTGAGCGGTTGTTCCTGTTCGATCGCGGTGCTTTGGGCAAAAGGTTTGAGCGCGGGCGCGATTAATCCGAGCGGATCAAACGAAAGCTCAAACTGCGGCCGCGGCGAGCCCGCCTCGATCTGCTGGCGTAAACGGTGAAGGCGATCGCGAATTTTGTCCGGTTCCAGGATCGACATTGCCTCGTCGAAAGCGCTGGGTTCAAGGTTGAGAAGCAACGGGACCGCGATTGATTGCAGATCGCGAATGCCATCCGCAGTTGTCATGGGCGAACCTGCGAGCACGCGCGCGCACCACGCTTGTCCGTGCAACCGTTCTGCAAAGACCGCCGCGAATTCCTCCAGCTTATCGACGTCTTGCGCATCACAGACCAGCGCGAACGTCAGTTCACGCGTCTGCTCAAAGTCGTGATCGTAGATTTTCAGGCCTTGCACTGATGGAAATCTCGCCGGTAAAACGTTGAAGATCTCAGAATCCAGTCGCAATGACGTGAGGAGAATGGCGATGCAAACGACGGTCAGCACAGCCACACTGAGCCAAACCAGTGCACGGCGCTGTGTGATCGTTCGGGCGATGAAATCGCTGATGTGCATAAGCTGGGCTAGTGTTCTGCAACCGTGCCGGCTTTACAATGGTCGATCCGGTTTGGGTTGGCACCGCCTCAGAGGACGTTTGCTTGCTAAGCGCCAACGGCGCTATCTCAGGCCTAGCCTGGGCATCGCCCCAGGGACCCAATTATCCAATCGGCCCAGCGCTGAAAGCGCGTTTCAATGTAGTGAATCGCCCAGCTCGCAACGAAGTGAATCGCGCTTTCAGCGCTGACGTTTTTTAGACGTACAATCCTGGGGCGATGCCCCAGGATTGACGTGAATGCGCGCCTTTGGCGCTAAACACACGCGGCTGGAAGCGAGTTTAATCAAAAGCGAAACAAAAACGTTTCGTTCCCGGTGACGTATCGCAGGGTCTTTTGATTCGGCGCGCGAAGGAATTGATCGCGCAACTGGAGCCAGCCGCGCAGTTGCGGTGGCGCTTGTGCTGTAGGACCAGACCAACGCTGGTCTGTGAAGTTCGCGTAGAATTCCGCGAAGCCTGAGTCCTGTCGCAAAGACAACAACGTTATTCCCGGCCCTTTCGACACCGTTAATTCAAAATCATCCGTTTTCGAAAAGCGCACGACTGCCTCACCGATCAGCATCGTCTTGGCTGTCCGATACATAAGCTGGCCAGTTTTGGTGTGCCATCCTGCAGCCGGTTCGGAGAATTGATGGTGTGAAACGGACGCGCAACTTGTTAGGCAAAATGCGGCTACGATCGAAACCAGGTAGGGGCGATTGCCCTCAATCGCCCGGCTAAAAGGTACGAACACGTAGGCGATTCGGTGAATCGCCCCTACCTTTAACCTCATGGTGCCGTGTGTATCGCTTGAACGGAGGCTGGCGCTTGTTGTTTCTTCGGCACAAGGGTGAGTTTGGGCGCGATCGGGTGGTGGCGTTGAAGCCAAACCAGGAAATAAAATACCCACATCCGCCAGCGAATGGGGAAACTGTTGCCCACATTTCCGCCAAGCACTGCGTTAACCGCCGGAGCAAGACCTAGCACACTGCGCGGCGCAAGGAAAACTTCGATGAACTCCTTCGTGTACCACGCATTGACGAACCGAAGATAAACGTCCATCGCGCGGTTCACCGATCGCTCGTATCGCGTGAATAAGCGTTTAGCCTTGCGCGGGTGATCGAGCACTTCGTTTAGCGCGTCGGCGCACAGTTCGCCGCTGAACACAGCCAGAAAAACGCCGCTGCTAAAAATCGGATCGATAAATCCTGCGGCATCGCCTGTAAGCAACCAGCGATCGCCGTGCAAACGCGCACTTCGATAGGAGAAATCCGCTTCGAGATAGACCTTCGAGACGCGCCGCGCGTTTGTCATCCGTTTCGCGATCGTTGGCTGTTCCGCCAACGCTTGCTCGAGAAAATCTTCAGCGCTGAGCTTGGATTTACGAAAGGTTTCACTGTCGAGAACGACTCCAACACTTGTTCGCTCATCGGTGAGGGGAATCAGCCAGAACCAGCGATCAACGGCACGAATCAAAACTGTCAACGTCCCGTCGATTCCCTCCGGACGCCACACGCCATCATAGTGGGCGAAAATCGACAGCTTTTGAAGATGCACATAGGTCTTTTTGATTTTGAACTGTCTGCCCAGCACCGAGGTGCGTCCGCTGGCATCGACAAGGTATCGCGCCCGGATCGAACCCCGAAAGCTTTCGGGGTTGGATCTCACCAAAAGATCGACGCCGTCTTTCGAGAACTCGACTCCTTCGACTGGAGTCTGCTCGTGCACTTTCGCGCCGGATTCGGCCGCATGGTCGAGCAGCACCTTGTCGAAATCACCGCGCGTCACCTGATAAGCGTGATCGGTCTGCGAACGGTAGCCGTCCTTAAAATAAAATTTGGTGCCCGCGTCTGAGCACGCGCCCATGATTTCGCCCCCATATTTTTTTATGAACCCAGCCTCTAAAAATTTTTCGTGCAGCCCCAGCCGGGTGAACGCTTTCATGCTGAACGGCAACAGCGATTCGCCGATGTGAAACCGCGGAAACTTTTCGCGTTCGAATACAATCACGCGCCGCCCGGCGTGCGCGAGCAGCGCCGCAGCCGTGCTGCCGGCGGGGCCGCCTCCGATGATCGCGACGTCGTATATACTGCTGCTCATGTGCGTTGAGCTTAGCAAATTATCGACACTTTGGTAGGTTCGGCGCGCTGCGCAGATCGGACGCCGCGGCGCGGCGTCCCTACCATTTTGTGCTAACGTTTGCGACGCAAGATGAAATTGATTGATCGATTTATTAGCCGCGAGCTGTTGGTGAACGTGGC
>JBKPBJ010000284.1:0-3526 GCA_046726875.1 Verrucomicrobiota bacterium | reverse complement strand
CAAAAGACATGGCTGCAACTATTCCTGGTCACGGGGGAATTCTGGATCGGATCGACAGTTTGGTTTACGCGGCGCCATTGTTCATGCACATGACGGCGTATTATTATCCGCTCCGATGAAAAAGTGGCTTTACGACTCGGTACATGATGTCGATCAAGCGCCGATCCATCGTTTGCGTCAGTTTCCGCGCGAGCCGGACATGCTCATTTACGGATTGCGGTCGCTTGGCGCGTTGATCATTCGAGGCCTCCTGCGGATCTACAACCATTTCGAAATTATCGGGCACCAAAATCTGCGGACTAACCGCTCACTCGTCATTGTCGCGAATCATTGCAGTCATATCGATACACTTTGTCTGCTCGCGGCGTTGCCGCTGCGCAAATTACATCGCGCGTTTCCAGCGGCCGCATCGGATTATTTTTTCCAAAGTGTCCCGCGACTTTGGGCCGCCGCGATCCTCGTGAACGCGCTGCCGTTTGGGAGGCAAGCGCGCGTTCGACAAAGCCTGTCGCTATGCCGGGAATTGCTCGCCAATCCAGGAACGATCCTGATTATCTTTCCGGAAGGCACAAGATCAACAACGGGCGAAGTCGGCGAATTCAAATCAGGGATCGGCGCCCTTGTTGCTGGACGCGACGTCGCAGTTACGCCGTGTTTCATCCATGGATCATTTCAATCTTGGCCTAAAGGCAAACGATTTCCGCGCCCCCGAAAAATTCGATTGGTCATCGGAACGCCTCGCAATTATCGCGATCGCGGAACAGACAAGATCGACATCTGTGCGATTACTGCCGAACTACGCGATGCGGTGAACCAGCTGTGCCCCACAAATGGAAGCCACTGAAAGAACTTTCACTACTTGGGATGGCGCGGAGCTGTTTTATCGCTCCTGGATTCCAAATAAGCCGACCGACAAAGCGCTGCTGCTTTTTCATCGTGGTCACGAACATTCCGGTCGTTGGCTAGAAACGGTCGAGTCACTTGCCCTTGAGGATATCGCGATCTTCGCGTGGGATGCGCGCGGTCATGGACGTTCCACAGGAGATCGCGGTGCGGCAAAGAGTCTTCACGACGTGATCAAAGATGTGGATGCGCTTGCACGTCATACTTCGGAGACGTTCAGCATCCCGATCGAAAACATGATCGTGCTCGCGCACAGTCTCGCTGCCGTCACCGTTACGGCATGGATCCACGATTACGCGCCGCCGATCCGCGCGATGATTTTGGCAACGGCGGCATTTCACGTGAAGCTCTACATTCCATTCGCTATTCCGGCGCTGCGAATCCTTCGACCGCGATTCGTAAAGAGCTACGTGAAATCGACAATGCTCACCCACGATCGTCGACAAGCGGATCGCTACGATTCCGATCGGCTCATCTTCCGGCAAATTGCGGTGAACGTGCTTCTTGACCTTCACCACACCGCAAAACGGTTGGTCGCCGATGCCGGTGCGATTCAAACCCCGACGCTGATGATCGGTGCGGGAAAGGATTGGGTTGTGAGTCTCAAAGCACAGCGAAAGTTTTTTGCTCGTCTTTCTTCAACTCACAAGCGCTTCAAGATTTTCCCGGACGCTTATCACGCGATCTTTCACGAAACGAATCGTCACGACGTTATTGGATGTATTCGCGAGTTTGTTCGCGATTGCTTCGCGAACGCGGCAACGACGCCCTCATTGCTAAACGCCGATAAGCTCGGATACACGTCACACGAGTATGAGTGTTTGAAGACCAATGGCAGAGCACGGTTCGCAGTCGCTCGTGCTGGACTGAAACTTGCCGGTCGGTTGAGTGGCGGGATCGGGATCGGCTGGCGTTGTGGTTTCGATTCCGGTCTGTCGCTCGATTACGTCTACAAAAACGAACCGCACGGCTGGAGCGCGCTTGGTCGGCTTATAGACAAATCTTATCTAAACAGCATCGGCTGGCGCGGCATTCGGCAACGCAAAGCGAATCTAGAGAAGATTCTGCGCGATTTGATTCTGAAAGCGCATCGGGAGAATCGCCCTGTGAGAATTCTCGATATCGCTGCAGGTGGCGGCCGTTACGTGATCGAAACGATGCGCGATATGCCACAGATTCCGATCGGTGCCACGCTTTGCGATTATAAGCAGGAAAATGTCGATGCCGTCCGCGCTCTGGCCGACAGTTTAAATGTTAACGGCGCCGTCAGCGTACGCCGAGCCGACGCGTTTGATCGTGAATCTCTCGCCAGAATTCAATCACGCGCGACGATCGGAATCGTTTCAGGTCTCTATGAATTGTTTCCGTCGAACGAGCCGGTTTTGAATTCGTTGCGCGGATTAGCCGACGCGATCGAGCCTGGCGGTTACCTCATTTACACCAATCAGCCGTGGCATCCGCAACTCGAATTCATCGCGCAGGTGCTGACCAATCGCGAGGGTGAACGCTGGATCATGCGTCGCCGAACGACGGCCGAAATGGATGAGCTCGTTCGCGCCGCCGGCTTCGAAAAGATCGATATGGAAATCGATCAGTGGGGAATGTTTACGGTTTCTGTTGCGCGCCGTGGCCGTTAAACGTAGCAAGGCGCTTGTAGTCTCGGCCGGATTGTCCGCCCTGTTCCTGATCGTTTACGGCGGTTGTAACTGGATCACGGCGCGTCGCGCGAACGTCGGCACCTTTTATTTTGAATGGGAACGCACGATCCCGTTCGTTCCGTTCTTCATTTTGCCGTACATGTCGATCGATCTTTTTTTTATTGCCGCTCCATTTCTTTGTCGGACCGATCGCGAACTGTCCATCTTAGCGAAACGAATCACGGCCGCAATTATCGCCGCTGGAATTTGTTTCCTGCTTTTTCCACTGCGGTTTGCGTTCCCGCGACCACACGCTGATGGCTGGCTCGGCGCGCTCTTCGATTGGTTCCGTGGAATGGATGCGCCGTACAATCTGCTTCCATCGCTTCACGCGGCGCTCATGCTAATTCTGCTCGATATTTATTTTCGTCATACTCGGGGTTTCGTTCGCGTTGCGACGATGATCTGGTTCGTTCTGATGGCGTTGTCGCCAGTCCTCACGTATCAACATCACTTGATCGACATCGTCGGTGGTTTTGTCCTGGCCGGATATTGCTTCTACCTTTTTCGCGACTCTACCCACGCGCCGCCCGTTGTCGTGAATCGCCGCATCGGGTCGTATTACGCAGCGGGAGCGGCGGTTCTCGTGCTTGCGGGCGCGATCTTTTGGCCATGGGGAGTCCTGCTTCTTTGGCCGGCGATCGCGCTCGGCATCGTGGCGATTGCGTACTTCAGAGCGGGTCCGATCGTTTTTCACAAGACTGAAGGAAAGTTGCCGTGGAGCACGCGGTTTGTGTTGGCGCCGTGTTTACTCGGTCAATATCTGTCGCTGCTGTATTACCGGAGCCAATGTCGACCGTGGGACAAGGTCACATCACAGATCTGGATTGGTGGCAGACTAGGGTGCCGTTCTGCGAACAAAGCTTTGTGCGCTGGGGTGGTCTCCGTCCTTGATTTGAGCGCTGAATTTTCCGAAGCGAAACCGT
>JBKPBJ010000283.1:0-2523 GCA_046726875.1 Verrucomicrobiota bacterium | reverse complement strand
CTCACGGACACCTTCGGCTATCGTTTGGTTCACGAATCGGGAAATCGATTCCGCTTTGTCTCGGCAGATGACTCGGCGTTAGGGAGAATAATTGATCTGCTGTGTCAGCCTGACAGCGCGATGGGCCGCGTCGCGGCGGGTTCGGTGCATCACATTGCGTTTAGAACAAAGGACGAAGCCGAACAGCTCCGATGGCGCGAGCATCTCGTCGATCTTGGCTACAACGTCACGCCAGTAATCGATCGTACGTATTTTCATTCCATTTATTTCCGCGAGCCGGGGGGCGTGCTGTTCGAAATCGCGACCGAGCCCCCCGGTTTTGCGTTGGATGAAAAATTGGAGGAACTCGGTACGCATTTACGCCTACCGCCGTGGATGGAGTCGGCTCGCTCGCAGATCGAAGAAATTCTTCCACGAATCCAAGTGCCAACGAAATCATGAGACCGCAGCCGAATTGAATCAAAAGTCAGCAACACCGAATTACCATAGTCGCTTACGAGCGAAAGCGTGCCCTGAACCAGATTTGAGATAGCGTTCGAAAGCTTCTGCCTTGGCTCGATCAGTAAATGCGATATAAGTGGTCAGCTTCCATGGCTTGAATTTTGAAGTATGGAAAGATTTTCCTGCGTTGTGCTCTTGGAGACGCTCTTTAAGATCAGTCGTCATTCCCAAATAGCGCTCGCCTTGCGCAGAAACACTCTCGATAAGATAGACGTAATACACGGATGGCCCTCCTTCGCTGAAGCTTCGGAGGGCATCCTGCTTCGCGCAATGAACCAGCCAATCCTGCGAAGCGCGTTAGCGCGAAGCAGGATGGAGGAACTCGGTACGCATTTATGCCTTCCACCTTGGATGGAATCGGCGCGCTCGCAGATCGAACAAATTCTTCCACGAATTCAAGTGCCAACGAAATCATGAGACCGCAGCCGGATTTCATTCACGAATTCGTTCCCGGCAGCTCGTCTCGTACAGTCTTGCTTCTTCACGGCACGGGTGGAAACGAACGTGATCTCGTCGCGCTTGGACACGCGCTTGAACCGAATGCTGCGTTGATTAGCCCACGGGGCAAGGTGCTTGAAAATGGAATGCCACGGTTCTTTCGACGACTCGCAGAAGGTGTATTCGATTTGCAAGATTTAAAATACCGCACAAACGAGCTGGCCGATTTTGTCATAGCGGCCGCTCAATATTATGGCTTCGCTACCGATCAGTTGGTTGCCGTCGGTTATTCTAACGGCGCCAACATTGCCGCAAGCATGTTGTTACTTCGGCCGGAAATACTGGGCGCGGCAATTCTATTTCGCGCCATGGTGCCGCTCGTTCCGGACAAATTGCCCGACCTTTCGTCTGTGTGTGTTTGGATCGGCGCCGGTAACCAGGATCCAATCATTGCACCATCAGAGACTCAGCGACTTGTTAGCCTTTTCCGGAGCGCCAAGGCAGATGTGACGATCCGTTTTTTCGATGCAGGCCATGGCCTAACGAATGATGAAATCGACGCAGCAAGACGCTGGCTCAAAGACCTTCAGCTGTCAGACGGGTCCCCATGAGAACAACCCGGCTGCTGGGTTGTAAGACTTTCGTCCTATGGAAGACGTCGCCGGGTTTTATCAAGCTCCCATTAAAAGCATGACCACGGAGCGCGATTCGGCCCGATAGGCATAGCCAGGAACCGGCTCTGCCCTGTCCCACTCGAGGATGTCGTGCGGGGAGTCGAGGGCGGTGTCAATCCAACGGTGCCACGAATTTTCGCCTGCACGATCCAATCGCGGCAGCTCGAAATCGAGCGGTTCCCAATAGGCGTTCAAGATCACGTAAAACAGCAGCTTTTCTTCACGGATTTCCACGGTAAAGGCGATGCTATGCGAAGATTCACTCCAGTCCGGCTGGTTAAGTTTCACACCGTGCCAAGCTAGGTTCACGCCGCGGAGGAGCCGGTTCAAGCTTACACGCCGGCGCTCTGGCTCCGGATCTCGCAGAACGCGTCGCGCATTGAGCAAGGTCACGAAGCGATGGACGTCGGCATGCTTCGCTAGCAACGTCCAGTCAAACCAGCTCGTTTCGTTATCCTGGCAATAGGCATTGTTGTTCCCACGTTGTGTTCGCCGCACTTCATCGCCCATGAGAAGCATGGGCATACCAACCGCAAGCATCGTTACGGTCAGAAAATTCTTCACTTGCCGGTTCCTGAGTTTCTCCACGCCAGGATTATCTGTGAGACCTTCAACACCGCAGTTCCAGCTTCGGTTGTCGCTAGTCCCGTCGCGGTTGTCTTCACCGTTTGCTTCGTTGTGCTTATGATCATACGAGACAAGATCGTTGAGGGTGAAGCCGTCATGGCACGTTACAAAATTAACACTTTGCTCGGCCTCGCGTTCTTCATGCCCGTAAATTGCCGGGCTACCAAGCAACCGATCAGCAAAGTGTTGGACAGAATTCTTTTCGCCGCGAAAAAAACTCCGGACATCATCTCGAAACCGCCCGTTCCACTCCTTCCAACTATCTCCGATGAAGCTGCCTACC
>JBKPBJ010000282.1:0-13806 GCA_046726875.1 Verrucomicrobiota bacterium | reverse complement strand
TTTCGTTGCCAAATGCCGCGCGTCGCGTTCGATCGGCAGGCGGTAGCGCGGATCGTCCTCATGAATGTCGACCTCCGCAAATTCACGCAGATCATCGAGACGAATTCGCGTTCGCGCATCAATGAGGCCGCGTGTCGGCGTGATGACAAGCACACCTGACGTTCCACGCGGCGGCCGCGCGAACGCATTTGCGTAGGCGATCTTTCCGCGAAAGTACAGGCCGCTCAGAAAAGTAAACACCTCGGCGATCGATGCGCCATGGCTGTCGCGCAATCTTCGCGCGAGCTCGAATTTAGCTTGATCGCACAAAATCATTCGCGCTCGTTCGCCTCCGGCATAAGCGGGTGACAGGAGAAAAATCCGGTGACCGATCCTGTTCTTCATTTCGTTACAATTCTTTGACTCATTTCCAAATTATTGAACAATTGAAAGAAACTGCATTACCCCTCTGCAACGCTTGAGCAAATAATTCATCAACCGCCTCCGGCTGAAGGCTGTGGTAAGAGTCACAACTTCGAGCGTCTTTGCGATCAACTTGTTACATTTCTAGCAAAGGGTCCTGAGATCCCCCTTTGTTCATTCAGTTCAACGGAAGATTTGGTGTTCTGAAGCCTCGTCAAAGCGAGTTCGAGCAACCATCGGAGCCCCCAAAGCTGCGCAAGCAGCGCTGCACCGAACTGAACGACTGTGTAGCGCCAAACCTCCATCGTATGAACGACGGAGATGCCGAAGACGCTTCCGAAATTCGCGGAATACAAGAAGATAACAACAAACGCCGGCCACTTTAACCCATCTAAGCTACTGCGCGTCAGCAGCAACAAACCCGCCAGAGGAACGCTCGCCAATAAAATTACCAGATAACTCCGCGCAAACCAGAGGTTCCACATTCGAACTCGGTTATCTTCGTGAATCACGATGTTAGTTAAACGGAGCTTCTTAGTCCGCTCCAAGAAATCTGCTCCGGCCGGCACCATCGTAAGCAGACGCCGAGATTGGTGATCAGAAAGCGCCGAAAAGCTCGCGGCATAAGCCCATGACGCCAAGGGCAAATTCTTGTAAATGCTGAACGCCGGACAGTTCGTTGAGTAGAAGACCTCAAGTTGGCCAGTCACCTTTTCAGCAAACGCAACTGGGCGGTTCGCCACGCTATGCCAGTACCAATATTTCAAGAACCTTAGCAACTCGTCATCGCCGAGTTCACGCCGCCAACGACCTAGAAGCGGGTCAGCGCCAATCCTAAGGTAGTCTGGCTGAAACCCCAAAACTGGATGCTTCTCGGGATAAAGATCGTGGCTATCTTGAATTTCCGTTTCAAGATCATCGCAAGCCGCTCGCAGCCATTCGCGGGGATAAACACTCGTTTTGCCGTCTTTTAGGTCACCAACCATCTGCGCGTGGATAATTTTGGCGTGGACTACAAAAAGAGTTTCTGGGAGAAAAGTTTTAACGGTTTGATCATTGCGCCTGAGGTGATGCTCGGTGAGAGTTACTGCAGCGACGATTGGCAAGACTACACTAAAGAATGCAACCTTCTTGGTGAAGTTGTCCTTAGCACTTAGTACTAACCAGACTACGGGCGCGACTGTAAAGAGCGCCATGAGCGCAAAACTTGGCTTTACCGAAGCGAGGAGGAAAGCATTAACAGCCGTTGCAGTCCCATAAATAAGCGCCTTGCAGGCATTGAGGGAGATTACTCGGTAATAGAAGAATTGAACTGCCAGCCAAAGAACTAGCATTTCGAAAAACATGCATATCGCATCGGGTCGTATCTCCATTTCGAATAAGACGGGGATATTTGAAAGGAAATACACGGCAGCGCCCCAAAGCCCCATCGCTTCGTGTGCAACGCGGTTTAGGCGAGGCTTTGGAAAGAAGTCAGCGAGTCTGCTCCAGGTAGCGAGAAATAAACCGCCGGCAAGCAAGCCGAGAATATGTTGGATGACAGAGATTGCTCGAAAATCACCCCACGTCCGCAAGATCAGATAAATCAGGGTCGGATATATGAAGTTTAGCCCCTGAATGTGTGGAAAATCCTGGCCGCTCAACTTCATCAGGGCTGGCCAGAGATATCCATGGTCTTGATCTCCCAAGGGATCTTGAGGCAGCGAAAAACGGTTTTGTGCGGCTGCAACGACGAGAAGCGCTGCGATAAGAAAGTAAGCGATCTTGAAGATAGCGGCGCGGTTGCATCGAACAAAAAGCGCCGCCGCCCTACGAGTGAGTGGGTCGCCTTGCGTAAACGGTTGATCTGGCCTCACAAAACTTGCTGGTAGCGACTGCCGGATCGGTCGGAGCCCGGCAAAAGGAAATGGATGAATCGAAATCGACCATTTCAGGTCATAGTTTTGGACCAAAACTGACCGCGTTCAAGGTACGCTTCGCCGATTGGATAAAGGATAGTGTTCGCGACTGCGTTGCTCAATGATCCGATGGTAGAATCGAGCCCGATGATGTAGTAGGCTGTGGCGTGGAATCCGCGCGCGGAACCATTAGAGCGGGATCAAACTGCAGGATCGTTCCTGGCCCGGGCGGGTGTGTTGCTTGGACATAGGCGTCAACGTCTCCGCAAAGTGGAGGGATTGCGCTTAACATCCAGATTGATTGGGTCCGCAGAACGGCGAACAGGGCAGACCCCGCAACAAAGGCAAGCAGACGAGGTCTCGCCCTAATCCACCGTCTGAAGGGACTGAGCCTTTGACGCCAGTTTCAAATTAAACGAACGAATTCGCGTTTGCGCATCGATCAGGCCGTGGGTCGGCGTAATGACGAGCGCACCTGGCGTTCTGCGCGCCGGTCGGGCGAACGCGCTGGCATACGCGATCTTTCCACGAAAATAAAGGCCGCTCAGAAAAGTGAACACGTCAGCAATGGGCGCGCCGGTTTTGCTGCGCAATTTTCGTGCGAGTTCGAATTGCGCCTGATCGCGCAAAATCATTCTGGCTCGTCCACCTCTAGCGCAAGCGGGCGAAAGAAGGAAAATCCGATAGCCGACGCTCTGCTTCATTCTGGCGATTTTCAGCTCTGCCGAAGACTGTCGCAACCTCGCACTCCCGGCTTGCTTTTTAAGCCGCGGATGGAAAATATTGGGCCGTGCGTTGGAACTGGCCATTCAAATCCCGCGACGGTAATCACCGCAACGGAGATCGCCGTAATGGCGATGACCACAATGGAAGAGAACTTGACGACTTCAGCGGTGACGCATGCCCTGATTTCCTATGCGTCGGAGCGCAGAAGGCCGGAACGTCATGGCTTTACCGGCAACTGGAGCCGCATCCGGATTTTTGGATGCCTCCGTTGAAGGAACTGCATTATCTCGATCAGTTGAATCGAACGAAACGATTCCATCCTCCGCGCTGCGGAGATGAGCGCGACACGTCATTTCTGGAGAGCATGGAAAACTTGCGCGGCCGGTTTTACCTCGATCTGGAGAGCTATGGTCGGTTGTTCTGCCACAAGGGACCGCTCCTCTCGGGCGACGTTTCGCCAGCGTACTCGACTCTGAACGATGAAATCATCGAGCGAGTCGTCGATCGTTTCCCCAACTTGAAAGTGATATTTCTGGCTCGCGACCCCGTCGAGAGAGCCTGGTCGCAACTGTCAATGGGCACGCGCCTCGGAACGATCAGTCCGTTCAACATCACCGATCCTGAGGAAGTGATTCGCAATTTGTTGAATCCAGGTGTGCTGATCCGGTCTTATCCCAGCAAGGTCGTCGCACGCTGGAAGCGTTACGTTCGTCCCGAAAACTTCCGCGTGTTTTTCTTTGATGATCTGAAGGAAAATCCCGCGAAATTGCGCCGGTCAATTCTGCGTTTTCTGGGCGGCGATCCCGACAAGCCAAGTGGCGGATTAAGGCCACACGAGAACGGCGATGCAGGCCGCGACAAGCTTCGGCTGACTGCCAAAGTGCGTGCTCGCATCGCTAAGTTTTTTGAAGAGGAACTGAAAGCCTGCGCGAAGGAACTCGGAGGACCCGCGAAAAGCTGGCCGGCGCGATACGGCTTTTCGTTGCTCTTATTCTTCTGGGACCTGCTGGACGATATCGATCTTCTGTTCTGGTGTGATTGGATGGCCTGACCCGCCAAGGAATAGGTAACGATGCGCGTGGCTTGGCCGCTAAGATCTCACCGTACCTGCAAAAGCGGTCGGCAAGCGGACAGTTTTCCACGCGGCGAGGCGCAGCCCGATTTCATCTGCATTGGAGGTCAAAAAGCTGGGACGTCGTGGCTTTATCACCAACTTACTGTGCATCCAGATTTCTGGATGCCCCCGGTTAAGGAGCTGTATTACTTCGACTCGCTAAGCAAAATCAAACGAAGATTGCCGCCCCGATGCAAAGATGAGCGCGATGCTTTGTTTATGGAAAAACTAGATCAACTTAGCGCGCGGGCGTGTCTTGATTTGGTGGGATACGGAAAATTGTTTGAATTGAAGGGCGCGCTCCTCTCCGGCGACATTAGCCCCAGTTACTCCATGCTGAAAGATGACTTAGTTGAGCAAGTGATTACACACTTTCCGAATCTGAAAGTGATCTTTCTCGCCCGTGACCCTGTTGAGAGAGTCTGGTCGCAATTGTCGATGGAGGCGCGGCTTCAAACGATACCTCCTTTTGATCCTTCTGACCCCGACGAGGTAGCTCGGAGCCTGGGTTGGCCAGGAGTTCTGTTACGCTCGCACTTGAGCAAAATCGTTGCTCGATGGAGGGGTTACCTTCGGCCCGATCTGTTTCGCGTTTTTTTCTTTGATGACTTAGAACGAGATCCTGCAAGGCTACGCCGTTGTATTCTCAGTTTCCTCGGCGCAGATCCGGACAAGCCGAGTGGTCGGCTTAGGGCCGATAACAAAAGCAATGTTGCGAAAGATAAACCTTTCTTGTCTGCCACTGTGCGCTCTCGTATAGCGCAATTTTTTGAACAGGAACTCAAGGCCTGCGCGGCAGAGTTGGGCGGGCCTGCAAAACACTGGCCGGCCCGATACGGTTTTTAGTTGCTCCTATTCTTGTGGGATTTGCTGGACGACATCGATCTGCTGTTCTGGTGTGACTGGATACGCTGAGCACCCAGACTGGCTTGGTGGAGTGATGGGGAGAAAATTTGGGCCACCTCGTTCGGGTGAATAATCCAACACTCGACTGCTGCACAGTTTGCTGGTCCTTGCTTTCAACACGGAAAGTAAAATAATCAGGCGTGAAATGGGCTTGGCCATTCAACGCCGAAGATAAGAAAACGAACCGCTCTCGTGTCGGCGAGCCGGGACCCGATTTCTTGTGCATTGGAGTCCACAAAGGAGGAACGACATGGCTCTATCAACAATTGGACTCGCATCCGGATTTCTGGATGCCTCCTTTAAAGGAGCTGCATTATTTTGATCAATTGGGCAGGGTCCAACGCGCCTCTTCTCCTCGCTGCAGAGATGAGCGCGATCTTTTTTTTCTCGAGAGCATGAAGAGCCTCAGTGCCAAGCCGTACATGGACCTCGAGCATTATGCCCGACTGTTCGAACCCAAGGGACCGCTCCTTTCCGGTGATATTTCGCCAAACTATTCGACGTTGAGTGATGAGGCTATTCGGCGGGTCGTCGCATATTTCCCGACCTTAAAGGTAATTTTTCTGGCCCGTGATCCGGTTGAGCGAGTGTGGTCACATTTATCCATGGAAGTGCATTACAAGCAGATCGAACCGTTCGACGCGACCGATGTCGAGGAAGTCAATCGACATCTGCTCCGCCGAGGAATGCTGTTGCGCTCGTACCCCAGCGCTGTCGCCGCGCGATGGAAACGTCATGTTCATCCGGACCGGTTTCGCATTTATTTCTTCGATGACCTGCAAACAAATCCCACTGAACTGCGGCGTTCCATCCTCGATTTTCTGGGTGCTGATCCCGACAAGCCAGGTAGCCGAGTGGCGGCCGACTACAACAGTTGGGCAAGGATGGAAAAGCTTCCGCTTACCGATAAAGTTCGGTCGCACCTGGCTCAGTTCTTTAAGACTGAGCTAAAGACCTGTGCGACGCGACTCGGCGGGCCAGCCAGGAATTGGCCGGCGCGTTACGGTTTTTCGGTGCTGCTGTTCTTCTGGATATGGTGGACGATCTCGAGCTGTTCTTCTGGCGTGATTGGATCAGTTGAGAGTCACTACTCCAATATTCCAACATTCCACCTACTCCGCTCCTCCTTCACCCTCCGCTGAGACGCGCTTCTGCCAGATCGAGATCGCGCTGAATTCGGCGCAGCGCGTCATCATTGATGACCCGCTGGTTTCGCAAACGGATGATGGTTTTGCGTTCCTGGCGCAGCGCTTCGTGCTGTAAACGTTGATACTGGGGTGTAGCGATTTCGCCACGGCAATCATTGGGATTGTCCGCGCAGTGTTCCAGTTGTTCTATGCGCTCGTCGTATTCCGCGCGGAGACGATCTACCGCATCGGGTGAAAACTTTCCGTTTGCGCGCGCTTTCTCGATCCATTCGAGCGCTGTTTTGTTGGCTTCCAAGCGCGCCAGGCGCTCCTCTTCATCCGTCTCTGCATCGCGCGGGACGCGCAGTTTCCGAATCAGCAGCGGCAGCGTCAGACCCTGTAACACGAGTGTGACGAGGATTACTGAAAAGGCGACAAACAAAATGTAATCGCGCCCGCGAA
The DNA here is from genome assembly GCA_046726875.1 of Verrucomicrobiota bacterium. Lineage (GTDB taxonomy): Bacteria > Verrucomicrobiota > Verrucomicrobiia > Chthoniobacterales > UBA10450 > Udaeobacter. The sequence continues at coordinate 7,171 of JBKPBJ010000282.1, read as the reverse complement.
ATGGCCGGCCCGTCGGCAACGCCAGCGGCAATGCGAACGCGGCCGCGAGCGACACTACGCCACGCATGCCAGCCCAGCCGACGATCGCAACGTGCTGCCACGATGGAGTTGGATCCCGCACCTGTCGTTCGCTTCTGAGCAGACGAGAAAGATACGTCGCCGGTATCACCCACGCGAAACGGACTAAAAGTACCGTCGCGCAGATCACGATCGCACTCATAAAGGCACCAGTGAGCGATTCGCGATTCCACGCGTGCAGGATTCTGGGGAGTTGCAGACCGATGACGATAAAAACAAACCCGTTGAGAAGGAACACGATTGTTTCCCAAAAGGCGTAAGCTTGGAGGCGCGTCCGCGCGGTGATCATCAGCGGCGAGTGCCAGCCAAGAAAAATGCCGACCGCAACTGTCGCCAAAACGCCAGAGGCATGCATCTGTTCGGCGGGCAGATAAGCGATAAAGGGCGTGAGCAGAGAGAATGTGATTTGGATTGGTGGATTATCCAGATGGCTTTGCACCCAGCGCATCGCCACGCCGACAAGCAATCCAATTCCGATACCGCCCGCCGCGGCCCAGACAAACCGCACCGCCGCATGGGTGGGCGAGAAAGTTCCGGTAACGAGGGCGGCAACCGCAAACTGCAACGCAACCAGCGCAGTGGCATCATTCACCAGGCTCTCGCCCTCGAGGATCACCTGTATGCGATGAGGAACCCCAAGCCGGCGAATGATCGTTGTCGCTGCAACGGCGTCTGGCGGGGAGACAATCGCGCCCAGCGCAAAAGCAGCCGCCCATGGAAGCCCCGGCACAACGGAATGCGCAATGCAGGCGACTGCCAGGACCGTCGCGAGCACCAGCCCAATCGCCAGCATGAGTATCGGCCGCAGATTTCGCCGGAAATCACGCCACGATGTGAACAATGCAGCAGGATAAATTAGCGCCGGAAGAATGAAGTAGAACACAACGTCCGGATTCAGGTTCACCGCCGGCAGTCGCGGCACGAAACTCAAAGCGAGTCCGCCAAGAATGAGCACGATTGGATACGGCAGCGTTATCTTGTGCGCCAGCAGGGCCAGAACCCCGACCGCTGTCAACAAAAGCACAATGATCTCAGCTTGGTGCATGTTCAGAGGCTGGAGTGATGCAGTAGTGGAGTAATGGAGTAATGGGCCCTCATTACTCCAACACTCCCCTACTCCATTACTCCACTGCTGCTTGTTTGGCCCGCGCGCGGTTCGCCTGAAGCTCGCCGAGGTGTTTTTCCGACCAACGACAAAGTCCCTGTAGCGGCTCGATCAATGTGCGTCCCAACTTCGTAAGCGCATATTCCACTTTCGGCGGCACAACCGGATGAACAGTGCGTTGGACGAGGCCATCGCGCTCCAAACTCCGCAGCGTTTGGGTCAGCATTTTCTGAGAAATTCCGCCGATCTCGCGCTGAAGCGCGGCGTAACGCATCGTGCCACCAGCAAGAATCTGGATGATGAGCGCAGTCCATTTATCTGCAATGCGCTCGAGCACCAGCCGAGACGGACAGCGTGGATCGAGCACGGACGGAACGGAAGAGCCCTTTGGCACGGCTTCTGTTTAAAACAATTCGGTGGCAGGTGCAAGTTGGAGGGTAACATTCCAAATGGTGTGTATGGTTCGTGATCGCATATAGTTGACTGTTGGTTTCATAGCCCGAAATTAAGTCATGAGCATCACAGCTCCTCGGAAAAACAATGCCAGTCGGATCGACTTTCTGTTCAATGAGATCGATAACGGCGCTTCGCCGCCACTTCGCCGCGAGGCGCAACCGGACGACTCCGAGTTGCTCGACGCGTATTCGCGCACAGTTGTCAGCGCAGTCGCACGCGTTTCGCCGGCCGTAGTGAACATCGACGTAAAACAACGCGTCAGCGCACGGCGCGGAGAACGCGAAGTCAGCGGGAATGGCTCCGGGTTCGTGATCACGCCTGATGGTTTTATTCTTACGAACAGCCACGTCGTTCACGACGCGAACGCAATCAGCGTTAATCTGCCGGACGGACGCGAATATCCGGCCCGATTAACGGGCGATGACCCGGATACCGATCTTGCCGTTGTTCGAATCGACGCATCACAGCTGGCGCATGTGCGCCTCGCGGATTCCGAGAGTTTGCGAGTAGGTCAACTGGTGATCGCGATTGGCAACCCGCTGGGTTTTGAGGCGAGTGTCACTGCCGGCGTAATCAGCGCGGTGGGCCGCTCGATGCACGCGCAGTCCGGGCGGCTGATCGACAACATCATTCAAACCGATGCCGCGCTAAATCCCGGCAATTCCGGTGGACCGTTGGTCAATTCAGCTGGTGAAGTTGTCGGCGTAAACACAGCGATGATCCGGCCTGCTCAAGGCATCTGCTTCGCCATAGCCAGCAACACGGCGAAATTTGTAGCCGGCTGGCTGATCAAAGACGGAAAAATCCGGCGCAGTTATATCGGTGTCGCCGGTCAGAATGTGCCGATTCACCGGCGCATCGCGCGCTTTTACGGTCTGCCGCTCGAGACGGGCGTGCTGGTTGTTTCCGTCGAGAAGAACAGTCCCGCCGAACGCGCTGGCTTACGCGAAGGCGATCTGATCGTGGCATTCAATGGGCAGCCTATCGGGAATGTACACCATCTGCACAAGGTTTTGGTCGGCGAACAAATCAACGTCAGCGCTAGCCTGACGATCATTCGGCACACAGAAAAATTGGAGGTGCCGATCCTGCCGGCGGAATCACGAACTTCGCAATAGCACACCTGTAGCCACCGGTCTGTGGCTGGTCGTTGCGAAAAAATTGGACGGCCCACAGGGCCGTGGCTACAACTTCTGGTTCATTTCTCGGAGACGATGAAGATTCTCGTCATCGGCAGCGGCGGACGCGAACACGCGCTTAGTGGGAAGCTGCGGCAATCGCCGCATGCGGACCGGATTTTCTGCGCACCGGGGAACGCAGGCACGGGCGAAATTGCCGAGAACGTCGCGATTCCCGTGAGCGATTTGACGGCGCTCGTTAGGTTCGCGAAGGAAAACCGTGTCGATCTGACAGTGGTTGGCCCGGATGATCCTCTTGCTGCTGGAATCGTCGATCTCTTCACGAGTGAGAAATTGCGCGCGTTTGGTCCGGACAAATCGGCAGCGCGGATTGAGTCGTCGAAAATTTTTGCGAAAGAATTGATGCGCAGGCAGAAAATTCCCACCGCGGAAGCACGCACATTCTGCGAGAGCAGCGAAGCGCTTAGCTACAGCGAGCGCTTAAGATTTCCAATCGTGATCAAAGCGGACGGGCTTGCGCTGGGCAAAGGCGTTGTCATCGCCGCCGATGCCGCCATGGCAAGATCGACGATCGACGACATGATGAATCAAGGCCGCTTCGGCGACGCTGGCCGACGAATTATCATCGAGGAATTGTTGCACGGCGCGGAATGCTCGCTGCATGCACTGGTCGACGGAAAAAATTACCTTCTGTTCGAATCGGCGCGCGACCATAAGCGCGCGTTGGATGGCGATAAAGGACCGAACACGGGCGGGATGGGCGCCTTTAGTCCGGCGAATAATTGGAACAGCAAATTGCGATCACAGTTCGAGACCGAAATCATGAAGCCGCTGCTGCGTGGTCTTATTCAGGAAGGCGTCATGTTTCGGGGCCTTCTTTATCCGGGCTTGATGATCACCAGCGATGGACCGCGCGTGCTGGAGTTCAATTGCCGATTTGGAGATCCGGAGACGCAGGCGCTTTTGCCGCGGCTAAAATCGGACCTGTTGCCACTCTTGGAGGCAACGATTGACGGAAATATCGAGCGATGCGCCATTGAATGGGATACGCGCGCCGCGGTCACGGTTGTGTTGGCCTCTGTTGGGTACCCTGGCAAATACGAAAGTGGAAAATCAATTTCAGGTCTCGACGAGGCGGCCAAGCTCGAGGATGTGCAGATTTTCCATGCCGGAACTAAACGCGACGGCAGGGACGTAAAAACTGCCGGGGGCCGCGTTCTCGCGGTCACCGCTCTCGGGTTCACACTCGAATCGGCGCGGGCACGAGCATATGAGGCCGTGTCGCGCATTGACTTCGAAGGCTGTCGTTTCCGGCGCGACATTGCCCTGAATGCTGTTACGGCTAACATGAGTGAAATATTGTGATCCTTCGATTCTTGCTGGCGACGTTTGTTATCTCGATTGGTACCGCGACTCTGGCCGCCCAATCGCCAGCACCGACAGCAGCCCCCCAGGCCGGACCGAGATCGCCTGCACAGCCGACGCCTTCCCCGTCGGCTTCGCCGACGGCGCAAGACCTGGTTGACTCGTTAGGCCCAGCGGACCTGCAGGCATTCATCACATTGCTCAAGGCGAATTTCACTGACCCTGACGCGATCACCGACACCGAATTGAATCGGGCAACTGTCGAGGGTTTGTTGGTGCGGCTGCCGCGCGGACTTACGCTTTTGGCGGCAAAAGAAAGCGGTCCCGCCGCAGCCCCAAGCGCCTTCTACAGTGAGCTCATTGCGGGACGCACCGGCTACATGCGACTGGGATCACTCAACAACGCGAATCTTCAAGCGCTGGAAAGGGCGCTCAGCGGCTTCGGCGCAAAAAAAGTGACTGATCTTATAGTGGATCTGCGGGCCAGTTCCGCGACGAATGATTTCTCGTTGGCCGCAGAGTTCGCGAAGCGGTTTTGTCCGAAGGGCAAACCGCTGTTTACGTTGCGCAAACCGACCGGGCGTCAAGACCGCGTGTTTAATTCCGATCGCGAGCCGGCATTTCGCGGCTTGCTAATGGTGCTCGCCGACAGCGACACGAGCGGTGGTGCCGAAGCGATTGCAGCTGCAGTGCGGTTCTACAACAAGGCACTCGTTATCGGCCAACCAACTGCCGGTCACGCCGCCGAATACTCAGACTTGCCGTTGCCCAACGGCAAAGTTCTGCGGCTCGCCGTGGCTGAAATGATCTCCCCAGAGGGCCGGTCGATATTTCCAGAAGGCATAAAACCAGATTTGCCCGTCGAAATGCTGTTGTCAGAGAAGCGACAGATCTTTCAGTCGAGCAGCGAGAAAGGAATGGGACCATTTATTTACGAGACGGGGCGTCCGCACATGAGTGAAGCTGCGCTACTAGCCGGGACAAATCCCGAGTTGGAAGCTGCCGAAGCGGCGCAGCAACGCCGCGGCCGTACGCCTGAGAAACCGCCGCCTCACGATCCAGTTTTGCAGCGAGCACTCGATGTGGTCACCTCGCTCGAAGTTTACCAAAAACGATAAACGACCCCTTCACGGCGGTTTGCGTTGTTTGCAGGCCTCTTTGTCACACTACGTTCGGTTGGTAGCGTTCGTTAGCTGTCAGTTCGACTGCCGTTGTTTCGCCTCTCCCCTTGGCAAGGGGAGAGGACTGAGGTGAGGGGTTGGAGTTTCGCAGAGACCAGGCTCATCGAGCAACCCTCACCCTCCCCTCTCCCCTGGGAAGGGCAAGGCGACCCTTACAACGCGTGCCAAAGCAACAACTGACAATTCGGTAACACTACCCGTTCTCTTAGGCGTTCGATTTATGCAGTTGACGAAATTGTTCGCTTTTGCTCAGAATCAGCGACGTGACGCCGCTCGAGGAACGTATCGGCTATAAGTTTCGCAACTCGCTTTTGTTGGCCGAAGCGCTCACGCACCCGAGCCTGGGACACGAAGCGCAGCGTTATCACTTTGATTACCAGCGTTTGGAATTTCTCGGCGATGCAGTGCTCCAACTCGTCATCACTGAATATTTGTTCAGTAATTTTCGAGTCGAAGCGGAAGGGCAACTGACGAAATTGCGTTCACGGCTGGTTTCCCGCGATGCATTGAAGACACATGCTGCTGCGCTCGACCTGGGCCGTTACATTTTGATGGGGCGCGGGGAAGAAGCGAGCGGGGGCCGGGACCGTACGTCGACATTAGCCGATGCATTCGAAGCCCTCATTGGCGCGCTTTACTTGGATGGCGGTCTCGACGTTGCCAAAAATTTCATTCTGACACAGACCCGCGCCGATCTTGCGAAACTGACGGAAGAGCCGGTGGATATCAATCCGAAGGGCGATCTTCAGGAGCTGTTGCAAAGCATCTCGCCGCACAGTCCGGTTTACGAACTGGTTTCACAGAGCGGACCTGAGCACGAAAAAACTTTTGTCTCACAAGTTGTTTGGGAAGGAATCGTTCTTGGCGAGGGCACCGGGCGAAGCAAGAAACAAGCGGAAACGGCGGCTGCCCTCGAAGCGTTGCAATTTAGACGCTGGGAGAAAAAGCTGTAGGAAGGAGCGGCGGGCTTTCCAGCCGCCGAGGACGCTTCGAAAAGCGTCCCTCCACTAAATGGAATGATTCAGCGCGTCGATTTCGGTAAACCCGTCTCTCCATCGGAAATGTCGCACGACGGATTTCTCCACAAATTTTTTGGCCCGACCGATTGCCTCTTGCAACGAAAGCCCTGACGCGAAACCAGCCGTGATCGCAGCTGAATACGTGCAGCCAGTGCCGTGCGTTGCCACTCCTCGAACGAATGGCGCCGAGAACTCTGTCACTTCGCCATTATGAAAAAGTAAATCGATTGCCTTGTCTCCTCTAAGATGGCCGCCTTTCAACAGCACCGAGGCGCGATACTTGTTCGCGAGCGCTTTTGCAGCATTGTCCATCTCCTTCCGGTCTTTAATCGGCGTTTGGAGCAACAAGGCTGCTTCGTCGAGGTTCGGCGTGATAAGCGTCGCGAGTGGAAAGAGTTTTGTTTTGTAAGATTCAACAGCTCCAGGGTCGAGGAGCCAATCGCCACTGGTCGCAATCATTACCGGATCGATGACTAGTGGGACATGCCGCGGTGTTTTTCTTACGCTGCCTTGAATCGCCTGAGCCACTGCGGAAATGATGTCCGCCGAGCAGAGCAGACCGGTCTTGATCGCGCCTACTCGGAAATTCTTAAGCAGCACTTCGATTTGCTCGCGAACCATTCTCGGCGTGACCGCCTCAATCCGCGAAACTTTTCCCGGAACTTCCGCGACGATGCACGTGACAGCGGTCAATCCGTAAACGCCGAGTGCAGCAAAAGTTTTCAGGTCTGCCTGAATACCGGCGCCAGCGCTAGAATCCGAACCGGCGATGCTCAGCGCGATGGGCGGCGAATGAGTTGAGCGTTGGGCGTTGAGCGTTGGGCGTTG
>JBKPBJ010000281.1:0-5705 GCA_046726875.1 Verrucomicrobiota bacterium | reverse complement strand
ACTCACGGGCGAGTTTTCTGCCGAAGGCACATATGTTGGCGAAGGTGATGTCGAGCGCGGGGGAAAACACGTCAACGATTTTGATGAGGTCGATTCGGACATCCGCCTCGTATTAACGCCCCGGATCAAACTTGGCGTGCTCCGATTAGGCGCGGAATGGGAACGGTTCTCATTTGGCTTTCCAGAAGGTGCCGCCCTGCCCAATACATTGCAGTCCTTCAACACGATTATCGGACTCGATACGCAGTTGTCTGATTCTATTCTCGTCAGAGCGGAAATTCAGCCTGGCCTGTACAACTCAGGCCTGGGTCATTTGTTTTGGGATGATTTCAACATGCCTTTTGTCATCGGTGGCACGTACATTTACAGTCCTAGCCTGCAGCTAATCCTCGGCGTGAGCGTCGATGTAGAACGGAAGTACCCAGTGCTGCCTGCCGCAGGCGTTCGCTGGAAAATAGGGCCACAGTGGTTGCTGGATGCTGTCCTGCCAACTCCGCGCCTGCAATATGAAATGACCCGTAATGTATCACTTTATGCCGGAGCAACTGTCACGGAGGCGACTTTTCGGACCGACGACGAGTTTGGCGACTCGCACGGAATTCCGCGCCTCAACCACGCAGTCGTGACGTACAGCGAGATTCGAACCGGCGCCGGTTTTGACTGGAAGATTTCGCCGATTGTGACGTTCACGGGTGAGGTCGGCTACCAGCCATACCGGGATTTCGATTTCTACCGCGCTGAAGTGCGCTACCACCAGGACGGCGGCGCTCCGTACGGAACGATTTCGCTGCACGGCGCCTTTTAACTGTAGCCGGCATCGTTGATGCCGGCCCGGGGTCACCGACCCCGGCTAAAACCTCAGCGCAAATTCCGATCCAGCGTGCCGATCTTTCGCGTCTCCGGCCAGCGCAATGCAACCCCGAGCACGACAAGGATCGTTCCGATCCCCCCTGCAACTACCGAAACCACCGGACCAAACAGCGCAGCGGTAAGTCCGGATTCCAACGCGCCGAATTCGTTCGATGTGCCGATGAAAATGTTGTTCACCGATGAAACGCGTCCGCGCATTTCGTCCGGCGTGACCAGTTGCACGATCGAGCCGCGGATGATCACGCTAACGCTGTCGAATGCTCCGATAAGAAGAAGCAAGCCGAGCGATAACCAGAATACTTTCGACAAGCCAAACAGGATTGTGCCGACGCCGAACCCTGTCACGCACCAGAGCAATGTTTTCCCGGCGTGTTTCATCGGTGGCAGATGCGCGATGACCAGCGCCATTGCAAACGCGCCGATGGCCGGCATGGCGCGCATCCAGCCGAGACCCACTGGGCCGCAGTGAAGGATTTGATCGGCAAAGATCGGCATTAACGCTGTCGCGCCGCCCAGCAACACAGCAAACAGATCCAGGGTGATCGTGGCCAGGATCACTTTTCTGCCAAACACAAAGCGCAGCCCGGCGACCAGACTTTTCCATGTGTTCGCCTCGGAGCGATCTCGCACCTGTTTGCTGCGGCGAATCGGAAAAACCAGAAGAAAAAATGCAAACCCACATAGCGCATCCAGCAGATACACAAACGGAAACCCGACGTACGCAACTAAGAGCCCGCTCAGAGCCGGCCCGACGACAGATCCGATTTGGAAAACAGTGTTGTTCCATGTCACGGCATTCGCGAACGCATCACGCGGAACCAGCGTCGGAAAAAACGAACTGCGCGCAGCCCAACTGAATGTGCGCGCCGATGCTCCAATAAACAGGAGCAGGTAAATCAGCGGGACTGAAGCGTCATCGAAATGAAACATTGGATGATGGCGCTCGAATATGGCGGCAACTCCCGCCAGGGCGTGATTACCCTCACGCAACGGCGCGATTTGGGGAATCGAAAGATGTTTCCAGGAAACCAGAGCAAGGGCCAGCGACGTGACCGCGCTAAAGACCTGAGTCACAAGGATGATGTGCTTGCGGCTGACCCGATCCGCCAAATGGCCGGCTGGCAGCGAAAGCGTAACCACCGGGACGGCGATCGCTAAGCCAACAAGCCCTAGTGCAGTCGCCGAGTGCGTACGGGCATAAATCTCCCATTCCACCGCTACCGCGAGCATCAGTCGGCCCGTGATCGCGAGTAGGTTACCGACCGTAAACAAACTGAAATCGCCAGAGCGAAATGCTGCGTACGGATCGTGGGGTCGCGGCTCGCTTTCGATCGGCAGCGGAACGGCTGGTCGTTCGCTGTCCGGTGAACGAAAAGAGCCTGAATCAATCGAATGCGGCATGCTAGGCGGCGCATGGTAGAACGCGCACCAGATTCTAGGTTGAGCAGGCAGCGCCGCAACCCTGCGCGCCGACCCAACAGCGGTCCCGTGGCGTCAAAAAGCGCCGTCTGCCCAGCATTCCCTGCTGGGTAAGAAATTTCCTTAAAAAGCGCGGATTTTTCTTCCATTTCAGAGTTCCACTCCCTAAACTCGGCGGCCTCAAGGCAAAATGGATAACATCATCGAGGCGAGAGAACTGCAGATTGAGCGCAAGCACTTCTACGTGGAGCTCAGGGAAAATGAGCGCGGGAAGTTCTTGCGGATCACTGAGGAAGCTCACGGCCGCCGTAACAGCATCATCGTGCCCAGTACGGGTGTCGATGACTTTACAGCGACGATAGCTGAAGTTCTTACGAACGGCGAAACCGCGCCAGCGTAACCGCTGAACTCTCCGGTTCAGTTGTGGTATACGCAACGATGCGGCCCGCAAAGGTCATGGACCCGAGCGAAGCCCGCAATCTTAACCGCTGAACCGCTGATTCACGTTCTGTAGAGGCAGCCGTGCCGGCTGCAATATCTTGAACGCAGGCGACACGCCTGCCGCTACAATAAAGTTCACTTGCCTCGCTCATCTCGTGCGTTGACATCGTGACGCCCGAATTTAGTTTGGCGCTCCGTCATTCGAGCAGTCGCTGCCGCTGCTAAATTATGGCCACAAAAAGAAAATCTAATCTTCGAAAACGACTTCAACGCGCGAGAAAGCCGATGCGATTCCGATCGCGCAAAGCCGTTGCCGGTAAGAAAATGCGCGCGCGACGTTACGTTTACTACTTCGGGGATGGCAACGCTGATGGAACGGGTGCGATGAAAGCTTTGCTGGGCGGAAAAGGCGCAAACCTCCATGAAATGACGCGCATTGGTCTGCCGGTGCCGCCGGGATTCACGATCACGACTGAGGTTTGCAGTTATTTTTACGATCACAATCGCGCGTATCCGCGGCAGCAGGAGGCGCAAGTCGCGGCGGCGATGGCCAAAGTCGAGAATTCAACGGGCAAAAAGTTCGGAGATAAACAGCGGCCTCTGCTGGTTTCCGTGCGGTCTGGCGCGCGCGATTCCATGCCGGGAATGATGGATACGATTCTCAATCTCGGTATGAACGACGAAGTGGTGGACATTGTCGCGAGGAAAACGAACAACGCGCGGTTTGCCTGGGATTCATACCGGCGATTCCTTCAGATGTATGGCGACGTGGTGATGGGCGTGCAAAAGCGGCCGGGCGAAGACCACGAGCCGTTCGAAGCAGTGATTGAACGCCTGAAGGACGAGCGCTATGGGAAGCACGATTTCCCCGATGTGCGACTGACACTCGCCGATTTCAAAGAGCTTGTGCAGCGGTTCAAGGCTTTGATTAACGAGCGCACCGGAAAATCTTTTCCGCAGGATCCGAACGAACAACTCTGGGGCGCGATCGGAGCCGTATTCGGCTCATGGATGAACGACCGCGCAATTGTGTATCGCCGGAGATACGGTATCCCGCACGAGTGGGGAACGGCCGTGAACGTTCAGACGATGGTGTTTGGAAACATGGGCGATACGAGCGCGACGGGAGTCGCATTCACTCGGGACCCGGCGACGGGCGAAAAGGTTTTCTACGGCGAATACCTCATCAACGCGCAGGGCGAGGATGTTGTTGCGGGCGTGCGCACGCCGCATCCAATCGCCGATCTGGCGAAAGAAATGCCCGCTGCGCATAACGAGCTCATGAAAGTGCGCGCAATCCTTGAACGGCACTTCAAGGATATGCAGGACCTCGAATTCACGGTCGAGGAAAATCGCCTCTACATCTTGCAGACTCGAAACGGGAAGCGCACCGGGCACGCGGCGGTGCGTATCGCCGTGGACATGGTCGGCGAAAAATTGATAACCAAAAAAGACGCGGTACGCCGTGTCCCGGCCGATTCGCTCTCGCATCTCCTTGCGCCAGTTTTTGATCGCGAAGCAGTACGGAACGCGAAGAAAATTGGGACAGGTCTCGCTGCTGGACCGGGCGCGGCGTGCGGGCACGTCGTGTTCAGCGCGGAAGAAGCTGTCGCCCGCGCGGATCGTGGAGAAAAGGTCGTGCTCGCGCGCATCGAAACGTCGCCAGAAGATCTGCGCGGCATGATCGCGGCTGAAGGGATTCTCACCTCGCGTGGCGGCGTTTCTTCACATGCCGCGCTGGTTGCGCGGCAAATGGGCAAAGTGTGCGTGTGCGGCGCGACCGGGATTCAAATTAACTACCACAAAGGCACACTCAGCGCGAACGGCACGACGTTGAATCGAGGCGATTACATCTCCATCGATGGAACGGCTGGCGAAGTGTTTGCCGGCGAAGTGGCCACCGCACCGTCGGAGATTATTCAGGTGCTCGTGGACGGCTCGCTCGATCCGAACAAAAGCGTCACGTTTCAGGAATACGCGAAGTTGATGAAGTGGGCTGACGAATTCCGCAACCTCGGCGTGCGCACAAATGCCGATACACCTGAGCAGGTCAAAAATGCTGTCGCGTTCGGCGCGGCAGGAATTGGGCTCTGCCGCACGGAGCATATGTTTTTTGAAGGCGACCGAATCGACGCCATGCGGGAGATGATTCTCGCCGGCACAAAGGACGAGCGCGCGCGAGCACTGGCGAAACTGCTCCCTTACCAGCGCGGAGACTTCGTCGGCATCTTTCGGGCGCTAAACGGTTTGCCCGCAACGATTCGTTTCTTGGACCCGCCGCTGCACGAGTTTCTGCCCGCCGATCACGCGCAGCAAAACGAATTGGCGAATAAGCTCGGGGTTCCCGTGGAACAAATTTCGCGCCGCGTACATGAGTTACACGAATTTAATCCCATGCTGGGTCATCGCGGTTGCCGTCTTGGGATTACGTTCCCCGAGATTTCCGAAATGCAGGCGCGCGCGATCTTTGAAGCGGCTGCGGAGGTACGGGCCAGAGGAATCAAGGTCCACCCGGAAATCATGATCCCGCTGGTTGGATTCCCGCGCGAGTTAAAGCTGCAGATCGACATCGTTCGGCGCGTAGCGGACGACGTTGCGAAGGAACGAGGAACGAAATTCAAATATCTCGTCGGAACGATGATCGAGATCCCGCGCGCCGCGCTGGTGGCCGATCAAATCGCGCGCGACGCCGAGTTCTTCAGCTTCGGCACAAACGATCTGACACAGACCACATTGGGAATGAGTCGCGACGACTCGGGCAGTTTCCTGCCCGCGTACGCGGAACTGGACATCGTCGGTTCGAATCCATTCGCAACGATCGACCAGAAGGGGGTTGGACGTTTGATGGAAATTACTCGCGACCTCGGTCGAAAAACGCGGCCGGAGATCAAACTCGGGATTTGCGGCGAGCACGGCGGCGAACCAAACAGCGTAAAATTCTGTCACCGGCTCGGTCTCGATTACGTCAGTTGCAG
>JBKPBJ010000280.1:0-3169 GCA_046726875.1 Verrucomicrobiota bacterium | reverse complement strand
TTGGTGAGTTGCGACAAACGGGCGCGCTAGAAATCATCGCCAGCGCCGCAACACATGGCTTGTTGCCGATCCTTCAACGGCAATCGCGTCGCGCAGCGCGTGCGCAGGTTTTGATCGGCCGCGACGTTTATGTCGAACTTTTCGGCGCACATCCCGTTGGATTCTGGTTACCCGAATGCGGTTACGCTCCCGGTCTGGAATCTACGTTACAAGAAGCGAATCTTCGCTGGTTCATTGTCGACGCACACGGTTTGCTCTTTGGAATGCCGCGCCCGTGCCGCTCCATTTACGCTCCATGTTATACACCAGCGGGGCCGGCGGCCTTCGCACGCGATCCCGACGCCAGCCGCCAAGTCTGGAGTGCGCACGAAGGCTATCCCGGCGATCCAGCTTACCGGGAATTTTATCGCGACATCGGTTTCGATCTAGCCTTGGAACATTTGGGATCAGTCGCGCGCGGAACCAGAAAATTCTCCGGTATAAAATATCATCGGATCACCGGGCGCGGCGATGAGAAACAACTGTATAACCGAACAGCAGCTGAAAATGCGGCAGCACAACATGCAATTCACTTTCTGGAACAATGCCATCAGCAGATTCGTGAAATCGCCGAAGTCGGTGAAGTCGGTTTCGACCCGATCATTGTCGCTCCATTCGATGCGGAATTGTTCGGACACTGGTGGTTCGAAGGACCAATTTTTCTGGAACAATTCATTCGCCACGCGGCACACGAACGAGATTTCAGGCTCACAATGCCGAGTGAATATTTGGCTGCGCATCCGACGCAGCAAATCGTTGAGCCCGCTGCTTCCACGTGGGGTGAGAATGGCCATCTCGCCGTCTGGCTCGATCCGAGTAACGCCTGGATTTATCCACAACTGGATGCGGCAGCCCTGCGGATGTGTGAAGTCGCGGGAAGATATGCATCGAGTGGTCCAAACATGACAGAAACTTGCGATCGCGTACTCAAACAACTCGCCCGCGAGCTTTTGCTGGCGCAATCAAGTGATTGGGCATTTCTAATTAAAACCGGGACTGCGCGCGAATACGCGACCCGACGCACGATCGATCACCTTGATCGGTTCGACCGTCTGCACGATCAGTTTGTCGCAAATAATCTCGATGAAGAATTTCTGCGCGACTGCGAATGGCGGGACAACATTTTTCCGAACGTGAACTGGCGGTATTATGCTTAAATCGCGGATAGGGGATCGCCGTTTGCTGATTGTGACTTTGGTTTCTTGCGTCGCTTTTGTCACAATCGCGGCGGCACAAGAATCGGCCACACCAACTCCCTCGGCGACGCCAGCCGAATCTCCTTCTCCCTGGAGTTCGCCGGAACAATCTGTGCCGCCCTCGCCCACTCCAGAACAAACGCCCTCACCCTTGCCTGCGAGAAGCGTCCGCATCAGTTTCGTTCCTCCGCCGATGGACGGCACGATCAGCCTTGGGATTTATGATCAGTCCGGCAAACTCGTCCGCGTCCTGCATCAGAACGCACAATTGGACGACTTCACCATCGGCGCTGATGCGCTCGCGACGCGATGGGACGGAAAGGATGACGGACACCAGGACTTGCCCTCTGGACGATATCACGCGCGCGGCTATCTGGTCGGACCATTAAAACGCGAAGATCTGGGCGAGACTTCGCCGCCCCCAACGGAAATCGAACCGGACCTGGTGAAAGTCCGACTGGTTCGCAATCCTTTGCGCAAAGATAAAAGGCCGGTTGTCGAACTCAGCATTGGATTCAATAGCGAGGGAAGTTACCTGAAAACCAGCGACGGTCTGCCGCTGTTCAAAGTCAATGAGACACCCAATGTGACGCGCGCAGGGATTGCAGCCAAAAGTGAGAACGCCGTCAATATTTGGCAGGATCACGGCACGAGCATGCATCAATTTCGCATCTCGAATGTTGACCAAATGATGGCCTTCGATTGCGGCGACTTTGAACTGAAGTGAATCCTCTCATTAACACCTCGCTTCAGCGAGGTGTATTGGGGTAATACCACAGGGTTTCATCTCGTAGCACCTTCCTGAAGCAAGGTGTTAGTGAAAAGCAGCACAAAAGCTCTCATTCGCGACAACTGCTGGTCACGATGCAAAATCTCTGTTATTTAAGCCCGCGATGGCCGCTCCCGAGCTCCAGCAGACTGTTGGCAAGATTGCTGGTTTTACTGGCACCGCGCTGCACACCGGCGAAAAAGTTACGCTTAGACTGCATCCCGCGCCCGTAGACCACGGAATAAAATTCAAACGCAAAGATTTGCAGGATGAGCCAACGATCGACGCGACGATCGAGAACCTGAAGACGGTCGAGCGCGCGACCACGATTGGCGAAGGCTCGGTGCGCGTGCACACTGTCGAGCACGTGCTGGCGGCGCTATGGGCAATGGGCGTTGATAACGCGGTTGTCGAAATGGACGCAAACGAGCCGCCGATCGGCGATGGCAGCGCCCAACCGTACGTCGATCTCATCCGTAAGGCCGGTGTTGTCGCGCAGGAAGAGCCGCGAAAATTCTTTGGCGCGCGAGACACGATGCACGTCGAATCGAAAACGGGCGCGCTGCTCGTCTTGCTGCCTGACGACAAATTCCGCATCTCGTGCACGCAAGCCGGGCCAAACAACAAATTTACGCAGTTCCTGTCGATGGAAGTTACGCCGGCAGCTTTCGAGCGCGAGATCGCTCCGGCGCGGACATTTGTTTATTACGAAGACGTCAAGCCGCTGATGGACAAAAATCTCATCAAGGGCGGCAGCCTCGAAAACGCGATCGTTGTGCGCGGCGAAGCAGTGTTAAGCAAGGAACCATTGCGGTTTGCCGATGAATTTGTTCGTCACAAAATTCTCGACATCATCGGCGACCTCGCTCTCGTAGGGCGGCGCATTCGCGGGCATGTGGTCGCGGTGAAACCGGGTCACGCGAGCAATGCGGATCTGGCTCGATTGGTCGCGCGCGAGCAAACGCGTAGAAGCGCCGTGGCCGTGTCGCGCGCGGTTCCAAGCGGCGACGGCGGACTCGATACTGATCAGGTGATGCAAATTTTGCCGCATCGCTTCCCCTTCCTGATGGTGGATCGGATCATCAGTTTCGACACGGAAACCAAATGTGTGGGCGTGAAAACCGTCACGATCAATGAGCCGTTTTTCCAGGGACATTTCCCCGGT
>JBKPBJ010000279.1:0-2701 GCA_046726875.1 Verrucomicrobiota bacterium | reverse complement strand
ATATCAATCCCCGGATGGGCGCTTTGCGCTGAGAATCAGCGACGATCTGAAAATCGATTTGATCGAGACTTCCGGGAAGATCCTGGTCGATCTAGGTAAGCTGTATGTTGAGCCGGAGACCTCGCTTCGAGAAGAAACGATCCTGGTGTGGTCGGCTGATTCAAAGTGGGCGGCATACGCCACGCGAGGGCCGGGATACCGCTCGGGTAATACAACTGTTTATTATTGGAACGGTGTAGCTTTAGAGGAGGTGCGGTTGCCTGCTAACTTGCCGGAACCAAAGATCGATTCCAGCGAAGTAAAACTCAAGGGCTATGCGGTCGAGCCTTTGAGATGGCTCAAGCCAGGGGAACTGGAGCTGTCTAATGAATTGAGCGGGTTTGGCCGCGATGACGGCAAAAAATACACGGCTAAGATCGTGATCACGGTCCAATTAACCGCGCCTCATGCGTCCGTGAAGAAGGTCGGGAAAACGAAAACCACAGTCGAATAGGGCCTCTCGGATGTCGGAGAAAGAAGTCGAAGAGGAACAATGAGATCGTTTTTTGAGACACGACTTTGCAACTCCCTCGCTTCCCTCGCTCGCTCGCCGCTGCCCGTCGCGGCTTTGCCTTCTATGTCGCTGATCCCCTCAGCTCCGTTTACCTGCCTTCGCACGGCTACGGCGCGGCGGGCGAATTCACACCGAATCGAGAATAAGCGATGATGTCGACCTTGTGATGAGAAGAAATTTTATCCTCGCAACGTTGTTCGCTCTCGCAACACTCATTCCTGCACAAAGCGAGTCAACTGTTCCGTCGATTGACGCGCAGGTGAAAAATCTCTCGCAGCGATATAATGAAGTGGAAGCGCAACTCGATCGGTCGGTTCGTTATGCCAGCCGAGACGACAAGGGCAACAGTGAGCAGGCGTGGTTCAACGGCGCGGATGATTTGATTAAGTTGGCGGTGGAAAGTCATGACGGCGACGTGCGCCAGCTGACTGAGTATTTCGCCCTCGATTTCGAGAATGACTACGACGGTATGTTTATGCTCGTGCGCAAGGAAAAGCCGGCCCCCGATGGCGGTGTGCAAGTGGAGGAATCGCGCAAATATTTTGGCGAAGCAAAAAGCGGTGGAAACGGCGTGCTCATCCGCGAGCTGCGCAAGAGCGCGCACTTCAAACCCAGCGAGCCGACCGACACCGTGCGCACTCCGAACGTTGTTGTCGATCTTAGCAAGAAAGCGAATCAGCCGACCGAGGATGAATTGCGCGAGATGTTGAATGCGCCGACGAAAATGGCGGAGGAGCTCAGAAAAGGTGCGCCGGAGTCCGACCCATTCGCCAACATCAAGGGCGATAGCGATAAATATCGCGTCATTCACGGAAGCGCATCGTCGGACGGACGATTTGCGATCGCCCTGGGATTTGCCCGCGAAAAGATCGATTGGGGTGCGCTGTATGACAAAGAGACCGAGAGCTACTACGTCGAAGGCGGCGCGGAAGACATTCGCAATTACGCTGTCGATCTTACGCAAAAGAAAATTCTGGGCGAGACGGGCGCGGGCTGGATTGGAACGCGGCGCCGCTACAATCATCCCGAGTGCGTTTTAACGTGGTCGCCCGATTCCAGTTTTTTTGTGCAGTTGTTGGCTAACAAATGGGCATCGGATGATTGCGTTGCAGGAAGAATCGCAAACGGTCCGAAGTTCGTCGGCGCGGTCAATTTGCTGAAGGCGCTTTCACCGAAGATTTATGCCTTCGTCAAAAAACGTTTCGATCCCGAAGAGGGCGGGTCGCTGTCCTTTTACAACGCCAAGCTGACTAATGAGGGTGCAGTCGAGATGAAGGCCTACCAGTACATCTCGAGCGGAGATCGCAAAGGCGATAGTGATTTCGGAGTAGACGTCCGTCTCCGCCTTCGCGAGACACCGAAGGGACTCAGCCTCGAAGGCGTGAATATGCGGCGATTACCTAACGAACAGTGAATCAAAATTTTGTGTTATCTCCAGCTATGCTTCTGATCTTGCGGTGTCTGACACAGAGGCCCTACAATATCGGAAAACTCGTGAGTAACTAACCAGTCATGACCGCCCCGGGGAAATTATTTATTCTCTGTTCCATTGTAATTTGTTTATCTTGTCGTGCAGGCGACGAGCCGGATGAAACTGTGCCGCGCGAATATCTCGGGTTCGCCGAGGTGAATGCATTTCGTGGAGTAATCGATGACCCGGATGGCTATGTGAATTTGCGGAAGGAGAAAGGGACAGACGCGCCAGTGATAGCAAAGGTCAAAGCCGGCGAGCCATTTTCATTTGAACGGAAAGGTGATGATCAGTGGTGCAAGGTAAAGCTGTCATCGGGAAAGACCGGCTGGATGCACGCGTCTCGCATTCGACTTTTCTTCACCAAAGAGGATCTACCCGGTAAGCCGGAAAAGGGCGACGAGATCGACGAGCAAGCTCGCAACCAGGGCATCAATTATTACGAAGTTACACAAGCAGCGGCGCGCGGCGACCAGAAAGCGCTCAAGACATTCTTTAGCGTTGGTGCGGACGGAGCGGGTGCGGAAGAGCACCTCGGTGTTACGAGCGTGGTGATCCATCTCATCGGTGATGATGCGTTGGCCAAGTTCTTACGGAGTCAGCCGCTCGACTTCCAGTTCAGGGTGAGAAACTCGATCGACGAAAACGTGACCTGGCCATTTCGAAGCCTGGGGTAT
>JBKPBJ010000278.1:0-3066 GCA_046726875.1 Verrucomicrobiota bacterium | reverse complement strand
TTGCAGTGACTGCGAGCTCATCTCGTAGCAGTGTCATGTTGAGCGAAGCGAAACATCTCTGATTAATTGCTGCGGACACCGGCGGATGATTGGCCAGAGATTCTTCGCTTCACTCAGAATTATAATTGCAGGAGGTTTTTCGCAAGATCGACAACCGCATTTTCGCTGCTCGCCTCGATCGGTAATAAGCCGGCCGCATCCAATCTGTTGAACTGAAAAATCTTCCCCTCCCCTCGCAAGCAAGATGAGGCGTCGTCCGACCGGATCTTCGCAACCGAACGTGCCGACTTGACTCCCATTTCGGATTCAGAACGCTTCGCGGTTCGCTATCGCGTGCACCCGATTGAGCTTAACGTTCGTCCCGTGCAACCATTCCTCACGGCCAACTGGCGTTATTTGGCGATGCTGAATTATGTCGTCGATCCCCACCTGATCGCGCCGCTTGTTCCGTTGGGGACCGAAATCGATTTCGAAAACGGTGAAACTTTCCTCAGTGTCGTTGGGTTTCTATTTCTCGACACGCGCCTCCTGGGCCTTCCAATTCCGCTGCACCGCGATTTCGAAGAAGTGAATTTGCGTTTCTACGTGCGTAGAAAATCTGCGGGTACGTGGCGGCGGGGCGTGGTTTTCATCCGGGAACTTGTCCCGCGTCGCGCAATCGCTCTCGTAGCGCGGGCGTTTTACGGAGAAAATTATGTGGCCGTTCCGATGGAGCATGAAATCGATCATGTCGGTCCCACTCTGAAAGTCCAATACTCATGGCGACGCGGGCGCAAATGGGAATCACTTAAAATGACCGCGACCGGCGAGGCGCAAGCTATTCCAGCAGGATCGCACGCTGAGTTTATCACGGAACACTACTGGGGTTACACTGCCCTGCGTAGCGGCTGCAGCGAATACCGCGTGGAACATCCGCGCTGGAAAATCTGGAATGCCACCAGCTTCGAATTCAACGCGGACGTTGCACCCCTCTACGGCGAACCATTCGCCGAAACGTTAAGTCAGCCGCCGCGCTCCGCCTTCATTGCTGACGGCTCACCGATCACAGTTCACAGGCGTGAAGTCCTGCTGTAACGGCGGTCCATGACCGCCGAAATCAGTGCCTCGAGTGTTACGCTTTGTCCGGGCTTAGCCGCTGCGTTCTTGCTCTCAAGCCCGCCGCCGCGGCTGCGGCTGGCGGGCTATCGAACTGCTCCAGTCTCTCAATGGTTTGCAATTGCCTGCGTTCGGCTGATCAATCCGCCTCGTCGCACGGGCTGGAAGTAGTGCCTCTTGAGGTAGTGGGCGACCTTGTTGCCGATCACCGCACCCTGCACATCCGCGGTGCGGAAGTGGATGCCGGCCCACACTCGGGCGTCGATGACTTCCTTGGCCGCATCGGAGAACCGCTCAAAGCTCCGTGTCGTACAGGATTTGTTGCTGAGCGCGCTGAAGCTAATCTTGTCGGTACCGAAGAAGTTCTGGAGCGTGTTCACGAATGCAGAGGTCGCGCTGCAGTGGCCCGACGGATGGTCCGGGAACGGCGGCGTGAAGAGCAGCGGCGTGTGGCACACTGGTGTCGATGGGTCGAACAGCGGTAGCCATGTCGGATCGGCCTCGGTCGCCGGGTTGCCGTCGGTGTCGGCCTCGCGGATTGCGGTGATCGGACGCCAGAACTGCCAGTAATACTTGTCGTTCCAGCAACCGATTAGCGCGTCGGCCGCAGCCAGATTTTCCATCGCAAACAGCCGAGCGCTTTTAACGATGTCCAAGTTCTGGCTGGCGGCTAGCGTGCGAAAGATCCGGTTCCACATCGCCATCGCCTGGTCCTGCCAGAAGATGGCAGCATCGGTCTGGTCCGGCGTTCGAGTTATGCTCGTTAGGGAGCCAAGCTCTTTGATCTCGTTGAAATCCTCGGCGTATTCGGCACTGGTAAGCGGGTTCGGCCCGTCAGTGCGGAGCATCTCTGCGCTCGGGACGAGAAACGGCCGCACATTTCCGACCCACGGCGCGGGATCGTTCGCGAAGTTTGGCGGTGTCGGCCGCCAGATGCCCGGTGCAGGCGGGTACAGCGTCGGTGGCGGACCGAAGCGTCCGTCGTTCATCCGGTTGGTGAGCATTGCGCTGGCTGTCGCCTCGCCGATTGCAATTCCAGCAGCCTTCGATCCGGGCGGGTTGTCGGGGAGAGCTGCTATGTACGCCTCGTACAGCGGCTGGAGCGTTCCTACTTGGCCAGGGAAGACGCCGACGAGCACGCGGAACGCCGCGGTCGCGGCGGCCGCCTCCTTCGAGTCCGTCGGATTTGCAGCAGGCTGCACGAGATACGGCTGGTGGCCACGGTCGATCGCGTTTACCGCGTCATATACCGCCCCATGCACCATGGCGAAGTGCAGCACCGACACCGGCGGTGGCTGTCCTGCAGTCACGACAATCGAGTTCGATGCGATCAGGTTCCAATCAGTCACCGCATCTGCGCGAGCGAGTCGAGGTAATGCGAGCGTCACCAGCGCCAGTGCAATCGGAAGTGGCAGAATTGATAATTTCTTATACTTAGTCAGTGGATTCATTGTTTTTCCTTTCATTTTGGTTTCGTAGTTGGCTTTCATTGCCATAAAGCGAGAAACAGCGATCAAAGTGATCATCTGAATTAGGATTTTTCTGCGCGCGCAGAAATCCTGTGCGGGCGATACGGTCGCAAAAGGGTGTTGTGGACACGCCTTCTATCTGTCAGTAACGAGTGACCGATCTCCTGGTGCGATGAAGTGATGGCGACGATGCTGTGCTCGCGGACTTAGTGCCGCTCGTCGCAGCGCCAATCAGGTCGCGGCTGGACAAGAGGTTTCCCTCGGATCGATGCCGGTTACTTAAATTTTGCGCCGCGTTGCAAAAAAGCGCAGCGCGGCGCATGAGCAATGCCTGTTATCGCGGAGGCCCGAAGGTGAGGAATTGCGGGCGGAACAAGCCGGAGGCAAAAACTTCCGGCCTGCCTCCGCCTGAAGGGAACTTTAAGATGTCGCCCGGCAGGAATTCCCCACTTGCCTCGGCCACAAAGAGATTGCCCGAACTGTCAAAGGCAAGGCCCCGAGG
>JBKPBJ010000277.1:0-12568 GCA_046726875.1 Verrucomicrobiota bacterium | reverse complement strand
TTGCTCGAAGCGGGCTCAAACTTTGCCATTGAGCGGTAAGCAAATCACGGAGGCCGTCATATTGCGCGTCCGCGGCCGCTGTTTCCGATGAAAACTGCAGCGCAGTCAGGTTCGTTTGCACGAAACGAAAAATTGCGATCGCCATCATTCCAAGGATCGCCACAGCCAACATGATCTCTAGCAACGTGAAACCGCGGTAGCGACAACGCGCCGCGCGGATCGAAGCGGTTGGCCGATTGATCAACCTAGCTAGACCGATAGACATAAAACTGAATCTGTTTTGATTGCGGAACACCGGCGTGCTCCCAGCGCGCAGTCAAGGTAACGAGATTGATTCCGGTGATAAGCGTATTATCGGGCTCGGTCAAAGCGGCGGGAGCGGTTTTCTGCGTCAAGATCACCCTGCCATAACTGGTTTTGATCTTGAATTCCTTTTCTGCCTCAGGCACGGCCGATGCAGCTTGAACTTCTGCCATGCGATCGGACAAGATCTGCCGCACGACATTTTCTTCCGCGCTGATCGTGCTTGCGTTAAGGCAATTCTCCACCGCGCGTCCGAGCGAAATTACGCCAAGAGCAAAAATCGCTACACCGAGCAGGACTTCGTACAGGGCAAACGCAAATGCCGATGTTTTCTGTCTCCGAGTTCGTCTCGCAACCATCATTGGAGTATTGGAGTGTTGGAGTGATGGAGTGTTGAAAATTTCATTACTCCATTTCTCCATTACTCCAACGCCCCATTGCTGATCATCTCGCCGCATATTGCGTAAGGTCAGGCTGCGCTGTCAGCGGCGAGTAATTCGCCGTCCATGCGCCGGGGGGACCTCTGAATTGGACGGTCGCGGGTTCGCAGGTTCCAGATGGCCAGAATATCCATTCAGCAGGAGGTTTGCCCAGTAATGCCGCCGGCAGCGAGATTCTAATCCAACTTCCCTTGGCGAGACGAAGCACTGCCGTCGGCTTCTCTTCCTCGCCTTCTGCAAAAACTTCCGGTCGCAACAGGACACTGTTCTTGCCCCAAACGATGAGATACGCGCGGCGTTCCGTCACACTTCGCTCCTGCGCCTGGCGCACAAGCTGGTTGAAGCTATCGAGAGATTGCTTTAACCGCCTGTTTGCGATCACTCCACTCAAACTGGGCACCGCCAGTACGAGCAGCAGCAGCAATATAAAAATACTGAGCGCAATCTCGATCAGCGTAAACGCCCGAAACCGTTGCACCGCCGAAGTTACTCGATTGACGCAAAATCACAACCGGAGCCGTGGTTAACCACCGGGCGTACGGCCGTGCACTGCGGTGAAAGCAATCGCCTGGGTCCACCAGTTCGGGTCGGCGCAGTACGCAAGAAAGTGGTCGATTAGCGCCTCATCGAGTTTAACCGAGCTCATCAAGTCGCCACGCAATTCAGTAATCGTTTCAATCCAGTACTTTGCCCACAACGAGCCGCTGTTGTAAACCGCGGTCTCCGCTGTGCCACTGATGTTCGTTAGGCCAGCCGAGGCGAGTCGAGGCGCAAGTGTCCGCCCCAATCTGATAATCGATTCCTCGTTCACGCGACCACGCAAGCCAGCCGTCCCAGAACGCGCGCACCTCTGGAGGTTCAGCAACGCTGACTGGAAGGAAATCGGGTTCAATCAAAAGAAGCGTGCCGCCTGCTTTCAGGCTTGCAACCATGTTGGCCATTGCCGCTTCTGGATCGACAACATGATGAAGCACAGCGCGTGCTGTGACCAAATCGAACGTGCCGCGCTCCACCGGGCCGGCAACGATGTCGGCCTGGCGCAATTGAAGATTCGGCATGCGAACGTGAATCAGCGATAGATCCAGATCGACAGCTACCGCCGTTCCGCCGGGGGCTCGCGCGTTTGGCGAGCCAGGCAGAAATCGATCCGTTGCCACATCCAACTTCTAGTGTGCGGACCCCTGGCCGCACAACGCCGAGTGCATCAACGTACCGGCGATGCATCAGATCGAGTAATTCCGACATCAACGCGAGTCGCGCTCCCTCGCCTTTCAAATGATGACCCAGAACATATTGTGGCATGGAGACGGCCATGCTAGGTGATTGAGCCCGCGGCGGCAAATCCTCCTGCAAATTCGAATCTGTTTGGTGCAGTCTTCGACCAAAGCCACGAGAGTCATCGAATTATCCTCGCACCCATCAAGGTGGATCGTCTTGTCCTCAAGACGATGCCCGTTCGCCGCTAGGCGCAAGAATCTTCTAAAATCCAGGCGGCAGCGCCGCAATTCGCAACGCGTTGAGGACAACGCGTTCCACCTTGTTAACATTACCCATGCAATTAGCCGCTAAAAAAAAGCAATCCATCAACAGCAGTTGTGTTGCCTCTGTGCTACCCTCTTACTTCAATGAAGCTGGCCTTGCGCATCGGCGTGTTCGCAGCTGCGGCGTTCGTGGCGTCGATGCTGATCTGGCAGGGAGTTACGGCTCAGGGTGCGCCTGATCCGCTGCGACCAAACACAAGTTCAACGGTGGCTTTTTTGGATATTGGAATTCTTGTCTTCCGTGAGGGCCTTGAATGCATTCTGGTACTGGCAGCGATCACGGCAAGCATGACTGGTCCCAAGCGCGGGTATCGTCGACCCGTCGCCTTCGGTGCCGCCTTTGCGTTCATTGCGACGCTGATCACCTGGTGCATCGCGGTCCGAGTCGTCGGGTCGCTCAGCGATAATATGTCAGCACTCGATCTTCAGGCTGCCACTGGCTTGTTGGCGATCGTTGTTCTGCTGGTGATCATGAATTGGTTCTTTCACAAAATTTACTGGGGCGGCTGGATTCGCGCCCATAATCGCCGGCGCAAAGCCTTGCTCGAAAACGCGCGCACAGCGGAAATCTCACAAAGACGCCTTTGGTGGGGCCTGATTTTGCTCGGTTTCACCTCGCTGTATCGCGAAGGCTTTGAAGTCGTGCTTTTCTTGCAGAGCTATCATTTGCGACTCGGTGGCGGAGTTGTCCTGAAAGGCGCGCTGCTGGGTCTCGTCCTGACTGGCATGGTGGCTGTGCTCACATTTGTTCTTCAGCAGCGTCTCCCATATCGGAAAATGCTAATCACCACCGGCATTCTCCTGGGTGTGGTGCTGCTTGTGATGGTCGGCGAGCAAGCTCAGGAAATGCAGCTCGCGCATTGGATTCCTACTACGCCGATCACCTTTCTTGAAACATACATCCCGCGGTGGATGGGACTCTGGTTTGCCGTTTTTCCAACAGCCGAAACGCTTGTGGCGCAACTGATCGCCGCAGTGCTCGTAATCGGGTCGTATTTTGCCGCACGGCGCTTCGGCGATGGCCCAACAGATGGCACCGCCGTCGAAGCTCACGCGCCCAGCATGGCTGCAATCAACGCGTAGCAAAATTTACGGCTGCGAACTGTGGAGCTGTAGCCGTCGCCCTGTGGGCGACGCGGCGCCGACAAACTTTATTAGGAAAATGAGTAAGGTGCATGAGACGAAATAACGCCAGTGGTCATTCGCTTCGCACGGCTACAGGTTCACGCGCGATCAATGATTATAATCTCCCCCGCGTATGGCCACTCCTCGGCACGCGTCGTCAAGCCTGCCCGAACCGGATTTTCGCGAACGTAATTCCATTTCTGACCATAACTTTCGTCGCTTCGCAGAAGATGATCAAAGAAACCGCGTTGCCAAACTGCCACTGCGCTGTTGCCATGGCTCATTCCCTTCGCAAGCGATTGTTTTAAGCCGCCGACCCATCGACCCAAGTTAAAATCATCGGGTCTGCGCACGAAGAAGTGAAGATGATCAGGCATAATCACATAACGCCCGACCGCGATGTTGTATTCAGTGTAAGCACGCATCGCAAACTCGCGAAAAGCTGCATTCACAGTCGTGTTTGCCAAAATCGCTTTACGCCGATGCGTGCAGAATGTGACGAAGTACATGGGATTGTTTGCGAAAATGCGGCCGAGCCCTCGGTGGAACTTTTGGATAATCGCTCACTGTTTGACAACGTTGCTGACTCTGTAGCCGTCGCCCTGTGGGCGACGCAATGCATTTGTAAAGGAATGATCGGTAAGCGCCGAAAATAGACAACATGCGTTGACGTTCGCTTCGCACAGCGAAGCGGCTACAAAAGGAAAGCCCGCAATTCCAGTTGAACGAAATCGCAAGCTTTACACTGTAGGCGGATGATCTCGCGTCACCGTGTTCCTGCGCTGGTTACATTCTTTTTAGCTGTTTCCATTTCCGCAGCTTCTGTTCAATCTGCCGGTCCCCCCACCCCGACGCCCGCCGGAACAATCGATGAAAAATTGTTCAACGGCATGCGTTGGCGGCAAGTCGGTCCGTTTCGCGGTGGGCGCGCGCTGGCGATCGAAGGTGTCGTAGGTGAGCCCGACACTTATTATTTTGGCGCGGTTGCTGGCGGGGTTTGGAAGACGACTGACGGCGGCGCAAACTGGACTCCGCTTTTCGATAAGCAACCGATTTCTTCGATCGGCGCTCTGGCAGTGGCGCCATCGGATCACAACGTGGTTTATGTCGGCACGGGCGAGGCCGCGATCCGCGGCAACACGACGTACGGCACCGGCGTCTTCAAATCCATCGATGGTGGCAAAAACTGGGAGAACGTCGGGTTGAAAGATACGCGGCAGATCGGCGCACTAATTGTCGACCCAAGAAATGAGAACGTGGTCCTTGTAGCGGCGCTGGGACATGCCTTTGGGCCAAATCAGGAGCGCGGAATTTTTCGCACAACGGACGGCGGCAAAACGTGGACGAAAGTTTTATCCAAAGATGAAAATACGGGCGGCATCGACGTCGTTTTCGATCCGCATAACCCGAACATCGTATTCGCGTCGCTTTGGCAGGCGCGGCGGCAGCCGTGGTTTTTTTCCAGCGGCGGTCCGGGCAGCGGATTGTATCGATCGGAAGACAACGGCGTAACATGGAAACGCCTGGAAGGGAATGGTCTTCCTGATGGAATTCTCGGCAGAGTCGGCATTGCTGTTTCTGGAGCGGATTCGAACCGTGTCTATGCAATTGTCGAGGCGAAGGAAGGCGGTCTCTACCGATCGGATGATGCCGGCCAGCATTGGACTCGAGTGAATGACGATGGGCGGTTTCGCCAGCGAGCCTGGTATTTCAGCAAAGTTTATGCAGATCCTAAGTCGGCAGACACGGTTTACCTTTTAAACACCGGACTGTTTAAATCTGTCGATGGCGGAAAGACGTTCAATCTCATGCCCGCGCGTCACGGCGATCATCACGGGCTGTGGATTGATCCGACTAACCCAAATCGAATGGCCAACGTGAGTGACGGCGGAGCGACCATCTCAGTTGACGGCGGTAAGAATTGGACGACTCAACACAATCAGCCGACTGCGCAATTCTATCACGTTGCGGTGGACAATGCGTTCCCCTACCACATTTACGGCGCGCAACAGGACAATTCGAACGTCGGCATTGCGAGCCGCTCAGACTCGGGAGTGATTGGTCGAGAGAATTGGTTTGAGGCCGGCGGCGGTGAATGCGGGTTCGTCGTGCCTGATCCGCGCGACTGGCACATCATCTATTCGAACAACGAAGGCTTCATCAACCGCTACGATAAAAACAAAGAGAAAGTGCAAGACGTTAGTCCGATGCCTCTCGATAACGCCGGTCACGGCGCCGTCGATCTGACGCATCGTTTTCAGTGGGTCACGCCGCTGATGCTTTCGCCGCATAACCCGGACGTGCTTTACACCGCGGCCGAATGCGTTTTCAAATCGAGCGATCACGGACAGAGCTGGACGCAAATCAGCGGGGATCTGACCCGGAACGACAAATCGAAACAACAGCCAAGCGGCGGCCCACTGACAAACGACATCACGTCAGTCGAATACTACGATACAGTGTTCGCGCTGGTAGAGTCGCCCGTAAACAAAGGGACCCTGTGGGCAGGCACAGATGACGGGCTCGTTCACGTTACGACTGATGACGGCCAGCATTGGTCAAAGGTCACACCGAAGATGCCCGAGTGGAGCACTGTTAGCATCATCGACCCCTCACCGCACGACGCGAACACAGCATACGTCGCAGTGGATCGGCATAGGCTCGACGATTTTAAGCCGTACATCTTCAAAACGACCGATCTCGGAAAGAATTGGAGCACAATCACAACCGGAATTCCCGATGGCGCGTATGTGCACGCGGTGCGCGAAGATCCCAAGCGCAAAGGTTTGCTCTACGCAGGAACTGAGCTCGGCGTTTTCGTCTCCTTTGATGACGGTGCGCACTGGCAGCCTTTGCAACTGAATCTGCCGGTTACACCGATACATGATCTCGTCGTTAAAGATGATGATCTGGTCGTAGCGACGCACGGACGCTCGTTCTGGGTGCTGGACAATTTGACGCCGCTTCGGCAAGTGAACGCGCAATCGGCATCTGACGTTATTCTGTATCAGCCGCAGACCGCCGTGCGTTTGCATTACCCCGAGGAATTCGATAAGCGGCAGCCAGTCGGCGATAACCCGCCGGCCGGTGGGATGATCGACTACTATTTCAAGACCGCGCCAAAAGAGGAGGTCTCACTCGACATCCTCGATTCTTCGGGAAAAGTCGTGCGCCACCTTTCCAGCAAGGAAAAGAAAGAAGGCGAACAACCGCCTGAGTGGCCTGATCGCGTCGAGCGGGTGAAGACGATCCCGGCCAAGGAGGGAATGAACCGTTTCGCGTGGGACCTGCGTTATGATGATCCGATTCAAATCCCGGGCGCATTTTATTCGAGCACGGGACCGAAAGGCCCGCTGGCGCTGCCGGGCGATTACCAGGTGAAACTAAGCGTCGGTGGCAAATCGCAGACCGCTCCGCTTCATTTGATGATCGATCCGCGAAACAAAGGACAGGAAGCTGCGTTGCAAAAGCAGTTCACTTTGGCCATGCAAGCGAATGATCGGACTTCGCAGCTGCATCAGGCAGTGAATGAAATCCGCGACTTACGATCGCAGATTCAGAGCTTGCACAAACGTCTTGATAATGATCCGCGCTTGAAGCCGGCGCTTGCCGCTGCGGATGATCTCGATCACAAAATGTCGGAAGTCGAGCAGAAGCTCATTCAGATTAACATGAAAGGATCGGAAGCGAACCTCGCTTTCCCGAACATGTTAAACGAGCGGTTCGATACCTTTAGTCACACAATTGAGGGCGGCGACGCTGAACCCACCAAACCGCAACTCGATGTCTTCCAGATGTTGAGCAGCCAACTCGACGAGCAGTTGAAACAATGGGCACAGCTCAAGCAGCAAGACCTCGCGAAGATCACCGAGCTGGTTAAGCAAGCCAATCTGCCCGCGCTAATCATCACGGAGCCGAAGAAAGGCTAATCGGTAATTGGAGCGGGGAGCTCCCGCGACGCCAGGCTTCGCAGAGTTTTCGCCATTTTGCACGAAGTGCTGTGGAGTGCGATGCGTCTTCGCATCGCTTTTATGATGAAGATTGATAAAGCCGTCATCCTTGCGGCGGGTCGCGGCACGCGGATGCGCGAGCTGACCGCGGAGCTTCCCAAGCCCATGATCCACGTGCGCGGCAAGCCAGTTTTACAGCACATCGTCGAAGGGTTACGCGACGCAGGCGTTGGGGAATTGCTTCTTATTGTTGGCTATCGCGCAGATGCTGTGCGCGAATTTTTCGACGATGGTTCGCGATACAACGTCGCCATTCAGTATACGACGCAGACAGTGCAAGACGGGACGGGGCGCGTTGTTGAACTCGCTCGCGATTTCGTTAGGGATCGTCCGTTCATTCTGGCGTATGGCGACATTTTAGTTGATCCAGCGAATTATAAACGCGTGGTCGATCTTCCCGACGATGTTGAAGCATTGCTGACGGTCACGCGCGGTGAGGACGTCAGCAAAGGCGGTGCTGTTTTTCTGAATGACCAGATGGAACTTGTCGATATCCGTGAAAAAGCGCAGCCGAGTGAAACCGCAAGGTGGAGCGGACTCTCCGAGCACCCTGTTCCGTTCTATAACGCCGGGCTTTACGCATTTCGGCCAAGCATTTTCGATTTCACCGCGAAATTGAAACCGTCCCCGCGCGGCGAATACGAGCTAACCGACGCAATTCGCGACCTCGCTCAGTCTGGTAAAAAAATGAAAGCGATCGAGCTCACCGGCGAATGGGCGGATGTCCGCGATCCAGAAATCCTCGCACGGCTGAATCAGAAGCGGTAGGGCGCGACCGCCGGGCGCGCTCACTGTAGAGGCGGCCGTTTCGGCTGCGAACCGCCTTCGGAGAAATGCAGGCGGCACGCCTGCCACTACAGCTACAGTGTATTCCCCGCGACTGGTTTCTTCGATTCCTCTACAAGTTTCTCAAAACGCGGATTGCCGCGCAAAGGATCCCAAAACGGATGCAAACAGGGCCAGGAATTTGCATAGCCTTTTCCAATTGATTAATCGCGAGATCTTTTTCGCCCACCCAGGCATAAATGATTGCGAGGTTCGCTAGCACTGCCGCACCTGCCCAAGCGTCCTTTGTAACTGGCAAGAGTTCCGCCGCACGGCGGCTCTCGCGTAACGCATCTTCCTTACGACCCAGCGCCGCATCAATCATCCCCAAGACGCACAGAGCTTGCGCGTAATCGGGCTGCTCGCGCACAATCTTTTCCATCTCGACACGTGCTGTAGTAAACGCTCTTGCAGCACCGGCTAGTTCATTTCGAACGCGCGCCGCCAGACCCTCAAAAAATGAACGAGGCATTCGCACGTTCCACGGAATGATTCCTTCCGGAGGCAACGAAGCTAACGCGCTGGTCATCTCTGCCGCTTCGCGTCGGCAAAGAGCAACGTAGAGCGATTGCTCGGCAATTGCGTCCACCGCATTCGGATCGTCGTGTACAACAGCTCGAATAGCCTCCTGCGCAGGTTGCGTATCGGCGCGCGATTCTAAGTCGATGACTCCGCGCCATAGACGCGTACTCGGATCGCCGGGTGCAACGGCTAAAACGCGATCCCAAACGGCAGCCGCGTCCGAGAAACGCCGCTGGGACTGATAGGTCTGGGTAACACCGGTAAGGAACCACACGTTATGTGGATCGAGCTGAACCGCGCGTTCCAAATCGCTTGCGCAATTCTCCCAGTGTCCTTGTCGCCGATGGATGTAAGCGGGAAGCGCGAAAAACGAGGCGTCGTTAGGCAATTTGCTCCGGGCGATGTCAACCTCGTTAAGAGCAGTTTCGTAATCGAGATCACAATCTTTGGCGACCCATGCGGCAGCCAGATGTGGCTCACCACGGTCTGGGCCGAGGCGTAAGGCGGCGTCGCGCGCCGCCTTCGCAAGGGCCACACGTGCGGGAGTCCGATCAACTCCCAGGTGGTAAGCATAAGCGCCGGCTTGAGCCAACTGACAATAGGCGAGCAAAAAGGTTGGATCGTACGATACTGCTTGATCTAATAACCGTGTCTCTTCCCGCATGTCCGCAGGTACACGAGCAGTTTGTACCGCTCTAATTTTCTGAGCCCGCAAATAACGATCATACGCGATCAGGTTCCTTGTTGGTGGCTGTTCAATCGCGGATTTCTCCGCCGGTGAGAGTTTCGCTTTCAGCTGCGTAGCAATTGCTTTGGCAATCTCGCTCTGGATAGCAAAGCCGTCGTCGAGTGGTCGATCGTAACTTTCCGCCCGCTGAGTCGGCCAAGTAAAACGCGCAGTTTGCAATCAGCCGTCACGCTTTAGCGCGTGACGGCTTCGCGTTTCAGGACAACTCTCGACACTAGAGCTTATTGCTACTCAGCGGTCGGATAGCTATGCGCCAATTAAATCTATGATGTTCAACAAAAGGTAACGAATACAGCGAAGATCAGGAACCCAAGCCTTACACAAATCTTTGTTGCCTTCGTTTCCTTCTGTTTGTCGGCTTTAACGCAAATCGGTGCCGACCTTATCGGGCTTGTTCAGCTGTCTCTTCGGAAGGCTCTTCGCCGATTTCTTCTTCGATTTCGCGTCGCCAGTCGCGGGAGAGCCATGGCCTGAGCACCCCATAAAGTAAGTAGGCCAGGAAAAGCACCGCTGGCATCCATTCATAATTTAGCCCCGTGAAAATGAGAACGAGGATGATCACAAGAAACCGCGGAATGGATTTTTTCGTCTTCCAATTAACCGCCTTGAAGCTGGGATATTGAAACCGGCTGAACATCATGAAGGAGAGAAAGAGCAATAACGGTGGCAGAACGAAGCGCCAGTTACCGAGGTGATGTTCGCCCTCCGCGAGCCAAAGGAGGAACAATGTGATGGAAGCAATGAGACCCGCTGCGGCCGGAATAGGAAAACCAGTGAAAGTGTTTTGATTATTGGCTGGATTTTGCTTCGCAGCAGAATTGAAGCGGGCCAGACGCAGCGCGCCGCAAGCCAGGTAAATGAATGCGATAATCCAGCAGGCCCGCGGAAACTCCTGCAACACGACGCGGTATACCATCAACGCCGGGGCAAGCCCGAATGAAACAATGTCCGCGAGCGAATCGAATTCGCGACCGAACGCACTCTCGTGGCCGCCCAGTCGTGCCAGGCGTCCATCCAAAAAGTCAAAAACGAACGCACCGAGAACGAACCAGATCGCCTCGTGGAAGCGATCGGCCGCGAGATCGGCGTTGGTGCTTTGCAGCAGCGCGCCCTCGAGAATTTTGAGCGTGGCGGTGAATCCGCAAAACAGATTTCCCGCCGTCATCAAATTTGGCAGGAGATAAATTTTGGATGGCTGGCCGTTCATTAATCAGGCAGTCGCGCAATGATTGTCGATCCACCGAGGACGTGATCGCCTACTTTCACAAGGACTTCAGCGTTGAGTGGCAAGTATAATTCTGTTCGCGAACCGAAGCGAATCATTCCGAAGCGCTCGCCTTTTTTCAATTCGTCCCCGATTTGCGCCCAGGCCACGATGCGCCTGGCAATAGCTCCCGTGATCTGGCGCACCACAATCGTTACGCGCGGATTTGCGAATCCCCACGTCATCGACTCATTCTTCTCGGAGCAGTCCGGACGCCGCGCGTCAAGACAAAGTCCTTCTTGGTGCTGGCGGTAAATGATTTTGCCGTCGATCGGCGCACGATTGGTATGCACGTCGAAGATCGACAAAAAAATTCCGACGCGACGCGTTTTGGTTTTGAGCACTTCGTTTTCATTCAGTTCCACGATGTCCATCACTGTGCCATCAGCAGCAGCGACGATTACGTTTGGATCCGATGGCACCGCGCGTTCTGGATCACGGAAAAACGCGACGCTGCACAAAAACAGCAGCACAAAAAACCAGAATGCCCATGCCGAGAACAATCCGACAACGATCGCGAGCAGCACCAGAAAAGCCAAAATCCAGCGTGCTTCCCAGAGTGTTTGGAGCCGCATAAAAGGAGCTATTTTCGGAGTCTGGAAACGGCAGGTCAAGACGTCAGAATCGATGGAGGAAGGGTTTCGGCCCGAACCACAATATAGTGGGCTCGGCCGGTCCGGCGCGTCCAATTAGTAGCGCAAACAACCCGTTGCAAGCCACGAGATTATTTGTTGTTTCGGAGCCTTTTTCAGTTATCCTGTTTATGTGGGGCCTCTGGCCCCACTTTTATGGCGCAAGTTCAAGAAGAAATTCCGGTCGAAAAGGTTGCTACCTCGACCGGAATCGCCGCCACACAAAAATACGACGCGGCTCAAATTGACAAACTTGAAGGTCTCGAAGCAGTCCGGAAACGGCCGGGAATGTTTATTGGAGACCCGGACGAACGCGGATTGCATCATTTGGTTTACGAAGTTCTCGATAATTCGATCGACGAACATCTCGCGGGATTTTGCACAAAAATCGAAGTGATCATCCACGTCGATGGATCCATCTCTGTGCGCGACAACGGCCGCGGGATTCCGGTCGATATTCATCCGAAATGGAAGATGCCGGCGATTGAACTGGTGCTGACGAATCTGCATGCCGGCGGAAAATTCGGGCAAGGCGCATACAAGTATTCGGGCGGACTACACGGCGTCGGCGCAAAGTGCACGAACGCGCTTTCGGAATGGTTCAAGGCCGAGGTCTCGCGCGAGGGCAAGGTTTATCACATGGCCTTCGCCAAAGGCAAAACGACCGACAAACTCACAGTCATCGGCGAGGTCAAAAATAAGAAGACCACAGGCACGCTCATTACCTTCCTGCCTGATCCGACCATTTTCACTATCACGACCGAGTTCAAGTTTGAACGATTAGCTACGCGCTTGCGCGAACTGGCGTTTCTTAATCCGGGTCTGGAGATCACACTCACCGATGAACGCCTTGATCCGCCAAAGAAGGAGCGGTTTTATTACAAACACGGAATCGAAGAGTTCGTTAGGCAACTCGGCGAGAACAAACAGGTTTTGCATCCCAAGCCGATCGTGATCTCCCGACAGCGCGACGAGGTTTTTGTCGATGTTGTGGTCCAATATAATGACAGCTACAACGACCAGATTTTGCCATTCGCAAATTCCATCGCGAACCCCGATGGGGGCACACATCTCACTGGCTTCCGCACGGCCCTCACAAGGGCGATCAATCAGTACGCAAAGCAAAACAGTCTTCTCAAGGAAAAGGACCCGTCCATT
>JBKPBJ010000276.1:0-2693 GCA_046726875.1 Verrucomicrobiota bacterium | reverse complement strand
TTGATCGTGTTGATCGCGCTATCGTGACCATCACAAATCGGGACTGCGGTTAGAACTCGAATGGGCGAAGACATTTCTTCCAAGAGCTAACAACAAATCTGGAATCCAGGAAAACAGGAAAACTGACGAAATGTTTCTTTGCTTCCTAATTTTCTGCTTTCCTGAGTAAGCTCCGCCACAATCGTATGAAAAATTCCGGAGCGATTCGCGCAATTCTCACTGCTGGTCTGGTCGTCGGTGTTTTGGACATTTCATCCGCGTTCGTAATCTGGTGGCAACGCGGCGTCGGGGCGCGGCGAGGATTGCAGGGAATCGCCGCTGGATTGCTGGGCGCGAACTCGTACGAGGGCGGATTGGTTACCGCTGGTCTCGGTCTGGCGCTCCATTTTTTCGTTGCCTTTGTGGTCGTATCGATTTTTTACCTGGCCAGCCGGAAGATGGAATTTCTGACGAGTCATCCCGTTGTGTCCGGCGTGTTGTACGGGATCGGCGTTTACATTGTGATGTACTGGGTGGTGTTGCCAACGGCCTTTCCAACGTTTCGACACCGGCTGTGGAATGAGTTGCTCGCCGTTGCCATTCATATTTCGTTGATCGGGTTGCCATGCGCATTGATTGTGCGCCGCTATTCTCAACAAGTCCGGCCGTCATGAAGGATCCTTTCGATTTCAGCGGAAAAGTTGCGCTGGTTACGGGCAGCTCGCGCGGGATTGGCGCGGATATGATTAAAGCGTTTGGGGAGCGCGGTGCGCAATGCGTCGTCAATTATGTCGCCGATGAGCAGGGGCAAAACAAAGCGGACGCGATGAGGGTGGCAGACGAACTCAATGACCCAATCGTGATCGAGTGCGACGTGACGCAGCCGCAGCAGGTCGAAGTGATGATGAAGCAAATACAGGATCAGCGCGGCGGGCTGGACATCCTGGTAAATAATTCGGGAATCATCAGCGATCGCACCATCAAGAAAATGTCTTTGGACGAATTCGAGAGCGTCATACGCGTCAATCTCATCGGCACGTTTACTGTCACGCAGAAAGCGGCAGCGATTCTGCGCAACGGCGGACGAGTAATCAACATGTCGTCCGTGAGCGGACAGATGGGTCTGTTCGGTCAGGCGAATTATTCCTCGAGTAAAGCCGGAATTATTGCGCTCACCAAAGTTTCAGCGCGCGAGTTTGCACGCCAGAACATCACCGTGAACGCCATTGCGCCTGGATTCATCGATGTCGGCATGAGCAAAGGCATGCCGGAGGGCGTGACGCAAAATTTTATTAAACAAATTCCACTCGGCCGCCTCGGCGATGTGCGCGAAATCATCGATGCGGCACTGTTTCTTGCCTCGCCGCTATCGAGTTACATCACAGGCCATGTGCTCAACGTGAACGGCGGGTTTTACATGGGGTAACGAGCCTTGTCCGCCTAGCCTTGGCGAAGGCGGATCAGTCCAATTTCTGCACAAGCAGCCACACCAACGCGGAAAGCATCGCTGCGAATGTCGATAAAATGAGCGTGGCGCGCTTGGTCTGCCGTATTTTGAATGCTGGTTTGGGAATGTCGTCGTGAATATGACTGGCCTCGAATAATTTCATCAGGGCAAAGGCGACGACAAAGCCGACCGCAGCCCATTTGAGGCATCCCAGAGTCAGGTCGAGCATCCCGGGCAGAGGGTAGCGCAGACGATCGGCTCGCTCAAGCCCGGTGCTGCACTCTCTCCTGCAGGGGGCAAGGGCCCAGCCACGCGCGTGCAGCACATTCGTTCATCCGAACCCACCACGGACAATTGGCCAACACAATTCGAGCCGAATGGTCCCCGATGGGAATGTCTTGACGGCACTTCTACGGTCTGTTTACGATAATCATTATGACCACAAGAATCTTTGCTCTGCTTTGTGTAGTTGGATTGGCCGGAGTTTGTATTGCGCAAGATCAGTCGCCCAGTCCGGGCGAATCACCAGCGCAAGAGCCAACGAAACATCGGGCGCATAAGAAAGCCGGGACGACAGCGTCGGCAGCTGAGACTGCCGCATCGCCTTCAGCGGCTGCCTCACCCGCGGCTTCGCCCAAAGCGAAGCGGGCTCGCAGACAAGCCGAGGCTGCAACAGCAGCAAGTCCAGTCGCGTCACCTGCAGCTTCCCCCAAGGCAAAACACGCCCGCGCAAAGGCCGGCGCCGCAGCAGCGGCAAGTCCTTCGGCGTCAGCGTCACCAGGTAAATTCAGCCTTGGCGATCTGTTCAAACCAAAAAGTGCTGCGGGAGCAGCCAGTCCTGCTGCAGCGGGCCCAGCCCCTGCGAAAGGCACGGGCACCCAAACAGCAACGAAAGCGCCCGCGCCCGGGGGAGGCCACGGCCTGGTTTGGGTTAACACCGAGACCCACGTGTACCACAGGGAAGGTTCGCGCTTCTATGGGACGACCAAAAAAGGCAAATACGTGACCGAGGCCGACGCAATCAAGGAAGGGGACAAGGCCGGAGGCGAGCGGCACTAAGCCAAGGGAGAATCTAGTCTCACTGCAATATTTTGCAGTGCATCGGCCAGGGTTTCGAAAGTCGCGATCTGCACCTGTGGCCCATAATGGAATTGCGACAGGATATTGAGACCGATGTCCTTGTGCGGATCGGGCATGACGCGCGTCACCGAGGCGACTTCTTTTTCGGCAAGGGCGTCCATGATCTCGGCAATGTGCCGCGCTGCGC
>JBKPBJ010000275.1:0-8119 GCA_046726875.1 Verrucomicrobiota bacterium | reverse complement strand
TCGCTCAGGAATTTCAACAACTGCTCCGAGCCGTACGAGAGGAAGTGAAGCACGAAACTGACGAGGCCTTAAAACGGGAGCAAACGCGTTACAAGGATGCAACCGACGGCGCCTGGCTGGAGGAACGCGAGGAATACTTCATGGCGTTGACGGAGAGCCTTTACCTGCAACGGCGCGCCGCGCTCGTGGAAACCTTATTCGGCTGGTGGACCGACATTCTGCGTGCGAGCAACGACGTGCCGCAACGCAATATCCCAGCTGCCAAACAAGAAACCGCCGCGCTCGCAGGCCGATTCAGCACTGCCGAAATCCTACGGCGGATCCGTTCTCTTGAAGAATTGCGCGATCACCTGGGTCGAAACATCCATGAAGGCCTTGCACTTGAAGTCGCCTTTCTGGCGATTTTCACTGTGTGACTGCACGTGTTTACGGCGTTTCCGGGAGGACTTCCGACCTTAGTTCAGCGGCCCTAAGGTTGACAAAATGCTGTCCGATCTTATCCAGTATCCCCGTATGCGACATCTTTACCGATTACTTTTGCTGTGTGCCGGCTCTTCACTCCTGCTGCTTACTGGTTGCGCAACAGGAGGGCATGTGAGCACAGGCGGCCCGTATCATGTGACTGCGTATAAACCGAATAATCCGTCGGCTGTGCGCGTGAAAGTTTCTCTTTCCCAGCAAAATGTCTATGTAATGGAAGGCGATCGATGCTTGATGGCGGCCGCCATAAATGTTGGTATGGCTTCGAAGCCCACACCGAGGGGCAGCTTCACGATTTATTCCAAACAAGAGCACAAGCGGTCTGGATCGTATGGGTTCAGCGTGCAAGGCGACCGAATAGTACCCTCCACGGGTGGGGGACCGGGCCGTTACGTCGGATATCCAATGGGTTATTGGTGCGAGTTTGCTCCCGCCTACGGTTTTCATCAGGGGTTTATCCATCCAGCTCCCCATACGCATGGCTGCATTCGGTTGAAGGGCGAAGCGGCGGCAAAATTTTACGCGCTGGTGCGAATCGGGACTCCAGTGAACATCGCTGCTTCGCAACCCGAGGACGCCATCCTTGGGCCGAAAGTGCAGCGAGTGGACGATTCCAGGACGCCGGATCCTCCAAACTCGGTTATGATTTCGGAAGCGGCGTTTGAGAAACCGAGCGGTCCGCTGCTCGAGTAGCAGGCCTGACTTGAATTGCGGCTACCGCCGCATCGTGGCATGTTCAGGGTCGCGGCCATTAACCCAGTCATTTCGAGCGAAGCCGAGACATCCCGTTGCGTAAGGTTAAGCTAATTCCGCAGGATTCCTCGACTACGCTCAGAATGACGATCCGAACATGAGCACCAACCTGATTTCCAGCGGTACAACTGCCCGCCAGAAAGTGAACTTGCGCACGCCCGACGTGATGGCGGCGGTGCAGCAACAGGTCGAGTCACACTACCGCAGCGATATCATCGAAAAGGTCCGGCGCGCCGGCGGAATCATTTCCGTCGGAGATACGACAGTGCGCCTGGCGAAGCAGTTCGGTTTTTGTTACGGCGTCGAGCGCGCAATCGATCTGGCGTACGCAGCGCACAAGGTTTTCAAAGATCGGCGCCTTTTCATTGTGGGCGAAATTATTCATAACCCGGAAGTCAATCATCAGATCGCCTCGTTAGGTATCAAGAATCTTACCGGCAAAAATAAAGAAGCGGAGATCGCCGATCTCGGCCCCGATGACGTCGTCATCGTGCCTGCGTTTGGAACCGAATTGTCGATCCAGCAACAGATCAAGGATCGCGGCTGCCAGATTGTGGATACGACTTGCGGGGACGTGATGAGCGTTTGGAAGCGAGTACGCAAATACGCGAGTGAATCGGCCACATCTATCATTCACGGAAAGGCGGAGCACGAAGAGACCAAAGCCACGAGTTCGCGCGCTCTCGGCGATGGTAGCGGACACTATCTCGTCGTCTTGACGCTGGCGGACACCGATTACGTTTGCGATTACATCCGGCGCGGTGGAAACAGACAGGCCTTCCTGGAAAGGTTTAAGGGCGCGCATTCACCAGGCTTTGATCCCGAGGTGCACCTGCAAACCGTTGGCGTCGCTAATCAGACGACAATGTTACGCGGGGAAACTGAGGAAGTGCAACGCCGGGTTCGTCAGGCAATCATTGATCGAGATGGGCCTGAACTTGCTGAGAAAAATTTCCGATTCTTCGATACGATCTGCGGCGCTACACAGGAGCGGCAGGATGCATTGCGCGAATTGCTGGATGTTCGTATGGATTTGTTGCTCGTTGTTGGCGGTTATAACAGCTCGAACACATCCCATCTCGCGGAGATGGGTGAAGAGAAGTTGCCGACATATTTTGTGCTGAACGCTTCGCGGCTGGTCTCCGCTACGGAAATCAAACATTACAACTTGCACGAAAAACGCGAAGTGGTATCGCACTTTTGGTTGCCAAACGGGCCAACTGTGATCGGCATTACTGCCGGCGCGTCTTGTCCGAACAACTTGATCGAAGAAACGCTGATTCGGCTTTTTGAATTACGCGGCATCTCGCGCCGGGATCTCGAGCTGGCGGCCTGATCGGAAATTGCTGTAGTGTGCGCTGTCCTCAGCGCATCAATCATCGCGAATTCAGCCGGGTGAAATCCGCTGCGGACAGCGGACGCTACAGAATCAGACGTTTACGCACGCGATCGACGAACGCGGCACGAAATACCTTATATGGCACGCGCAATCTGGAAAGGCAGCATCAGCTTCGGACTGGTGAACATACCGATCGCGCTCTACCCAGCTACGCGGCGCGAGGAACTGAAGTTCCGTCTTCTGCGCAAGGGCGATCTGAGTCCGGTTAACTACAAACGCGTCGCTGAAAAAGACGGCAAGGAGGTTCCCTGGGACCAGATCGTCAAAGGCTACGAATACGAGAAGGGCAAATACGTCGTGCTTAAGGAGGAAGATTTCCAGCGTGTCGATCTCGAAGCTACTCAGACCGTGG
The DNA here is from genome assembly GCA_046726875.1 of Verrucomicrobiota bacterium. Classification (GTDB taxonomy): domain Bacteria; phylum Verrucomicrobiota; class Verrucomicrobiia; order Chthoniobacterales; family UBA10450; genus Udaeobacter. The sequence goes on along the minus strand of JBKPBJ010000275.1, from coordinate 5,135 downwards.
ACATCCAGGACTTCGTCGATCAGGAAGAGATCGATCCAATATTCTTCTACAAGCCGTACTTCCTTGAGCCGCAGAAAGGCGGCGACAAAGCTTACGCACTTTTGCGCAGTGCACTGAAGGATACCAACAAGGTGGGCGTCGCGAAGGTAGTGATCAAAACGCGCCAATACCTGGCCGGTGTGAAGCCGGAGGACGGCGCGCTCGTTCTCGAACTCATGCATTTCGCTGATGAGCTCGCCGACCCGGAGAAGCTTCATGTGCCAAAGAAGATAGAAGTCGGCAAACGGGAAATGAACATGGCCAAATCACTTATCGGCAGCATGACGTCAAAATGGGAGCCTGAGAAGTACAAGGACGACTATCGCGAGGCGCTCATGGAAGTGATTGAGGAGAAAGTGGAAGCCGGCGGCAAAGAAATCGAAGAGAAACCAAGGAAAGCACCGAAGCCAACGAAGGTGATCGACCTTGTGTCAGTTCTGCAAAAGAGTTTGGAACAGACTGGTGCGAAACAAAAAGGAAAAGGGAAATCGCGCACGAAAAGAGCGCCCCCGAGCAGGAAAGCAGCGTAACTGTAGCTACGTTCCTGTAGGACGCGCACCCACTTCGCACAGTGGCGGGCTACAGGCTTGACACAGCGGCTCGAAATCATTCAGCCTGAGTGACCATGAACTCGCTGAATCGTTTCGCGGACCCGGTTTACTGCATCATGCGACTGATAATTGGACTCATGTTTGGCTGTCACGGCGGCCAAAAAATTCTCGGCTTCCCTGGCGGCGGGCACGGGGCTGCGGAGGGTCTGATGCTCATCGGTGGACTCATCGAGCTCGTGGGCGGGCTGATGATTGCAGTGGGGTTCCTAACGCGTTTAGCGGCTTTTATCTCAGCTGGTGAAATGGCGGTGGCTTATTTCATGGTGCACGCCGCGGGCAAAGCGATCGGCCATGCGCCGACCCCGACCGAGCAATTTTTTCCAATCCTAAATAAGGGAGAACTGGCCGTTGTCCTCTGCTGGCTATTCTTATTCATGGTCTTCTACGGCCCCGGCCGCTGGAGCGTCGACGCACTGATCGGCAAAGAAAAACGCACGGTAGCAACTGCCTCCACTACTTAGCTCGTCATGGCCAGCAAAGTCGCTTGCCAAGCCGTAGGTTTTTGAGAAGGCTGTGGGAATTGACTTAAATGAAATCAAAACTCGGTCTCGTTCGATTCTGGATCGGAACCCTGATCGCTTTGCTCATGTGCGATGCATCGTGTAATGCCGAAGAAATCAAAGATTTCGGTCGCGACCGGCTGAACAGCTCGCCACGTCACGCTGATTGGGTCGATATCAAATCGGGTGACCGCACGATCAAAGCGTTCGTCGTCTATCCCGAACGCAAAGACAAAGCCCCGGCCGTGCTCGTGGTCAGCGAAATTTTTGGGCTGACTGATTGGGTTCGCAGTTTGTGCGATGAATTAGCTGAGAATGGCGTTATTGCCATCGCACCCGATTTGCATGGCGGTCAGAAGTTCGAAGATCTCGACGCAGCGCGAAAAGCCACATCTGAATTGACTAAAGAGCAGGTGAAACGCGACCTCGACGCGACGACAGATTACGCGCTGACAAAAATTCCATCCTGCAACGGCACGCTTGCAATGTGCGGATTCTGCTGGGGCGGGGGCGTCACGTTCGCCTACGCCAATGAGAATCCAAAACTGAAGGCTGCGTATTCGTTCTACGGTGTCGCAGCTGATTCGCCTGATAAAGTGAAAAACATCGCCAGCCCGGTTTACGGATTTTATGCCGAGAACGACGAACGCGTGGACGTGACGATTCCCAAAGCTGAAGAGCTAATGAAGGCTGCCGGCAAAAAATATGAGCCGGTGATCTACAAAGGCGCCGGCCACGGGTTCATGCGCTCCGGCGAGCCAAACAATCCCCAAATGCGCGAAGCCGACCGAAAAGCGCGCGACGAAGCTTGGGCGCGCTGGAAGACATTGCTCAAACAACTGCCATAGTAATTCTGTCATTCGAGCGCAGCGAGGAATTCGATTGCCGTTACCACCACTAGATCTGCGCAATTTGTCCATCGTTGCTGGTTGTGACAGAAAACCAGTACCAGTTTCCTCCAAGGCTTAGCTTATAGCGCCGGATTTCGCCGTTTCGTCGCTCCTCGCGATCAGAGAAAACAAACGAGCTCAATACGCCGTGATCGGCGAACCATTTCCAAAATGCCTTACCCGTCGCAGTGTTTAGGAAGACACGCATCGGCGCTGTAAATCCTGATGGCTCGTAATTGCCCTTCAATAAAGCGGACACGATTTCTTTGAATTTCGCCGTGGTCATCGGATTGGGATCGGGCTTTGCTTCAGGCCTTTTCAAGACTGGCAGACAGATTCCTGCAAGATCAATAGCCAATTGATCAAAGATTCTGTCCGCATGATTCGTGAGAATGATAATCGTCAGTTTGTCATCGAGGAATCGGTAAATGACTGACGAGAACCCCGGCGTTCCACCGCTGTGCTGGACAAGGCGGTGACCGTGGTAACTGTCAACGAACCAGCCAAACCCGTAATTGAATGGTGCGTCCGTGCATCATTGGTTAACGCTGGTGTCCACATTTGTTCGAGGCTGGATTGTTTCAGAACCTTCCCGGTCGAAAGCGCTGCGTCCCATTTCGCCATGTCTTCAACCGTGGAGAGGAGACTTCCTGCTGAAAATGCGATTGGTGGAAGAAGAATTGGCCGGTTCTCGAAATGATCGTTCTTCCATTCATAACCTGAGGCGCGGTTTGGAATAATTGGTTGCGGATCGGTGCTGCGTGTGGCGTTCATTTCGAACGGCTTGAAAATACGTTCGTCCAGGAATTGCCAGTATGATTTACCGGTGACCTTCTCAATGATTATTCCGAGCAGATAATAACCGGTGTTATCGTACGCCCACGTCTCGCCGGGTTGAAACTCGAGAGGAAGCTTGAAAAACATTTTGAGCAACTCATCGCGTAGCGGAGCCGTCTCAAAGGCGAGATTTGTTCTGAAAACATCGAGCCAGTGCGGCACGGCGACATGATTTTGAATTCCGGATGTGTGTGTGAGCAGATGCCGAATTGTGATTCCGCGCCATGTTTGCGGTGCGTCGGGAAAATATTTCATGACCGAATCCTCGAGACGAACTTTGTCTTCCTCAACCAACATCATGATTGCCGCGGCGGTGAACTGCTTCGTGTTCGAGCCGATTTCGTAAACCGTTTCTTTTGTCGCGCGCTCTTTTATGACCCGGCCGTCGCGAACAATCGCAAGCGAAAGGCCGGGAATATGCGGCCGCCGCATCCGTGCCGAAATGTAATCGTCGATGTTGTCGGCTTTAGTGGAAATTGCGGCGCAAGATCCAATTAACAGCGCGACAACAACTGCGCGAGACCCGACGGTCATTGGAACTAAACTATTTCGTTACGCGCTCCAACTCGTCGGCGAGCGCGCCTGCGTCGTAGACCTTTCGAAGCGCCTCAATGATCGCGGCAGAATCGACCGAGACGGCCCGTGCCTGTGTGCCCGTGTAAATGCAATCGATCACCAATGATTGGATGTTGCCGTCGAAAATAATGCCAACGAATTCGTTTGTCTTGTTCACCACAGGACTGCCGCTGTTGCCGCCGATAATGTCGGCGTCGGAGACGAAATTGAACTTCGTCGCCATATTGAGGTTCGATTTTTTCTCTAACCAACGTTTCGGCAGATTGAATGGCGGCCGGTTGTCGTGTTCGGCCGCTCGCTGATATAGACCGGCAAAATCGGTGAACGCGGGGATCTGCTTCCCGTCCTGCTCGTACCCGCGCACCGTTCCGTAGGAAAGCCGTAGCGTGAAGGTCGCATCGGGGTAACTGCTCGCGCCTTCAACAGCAAACCGCGCCTTTGCAATATCTGCATACGTCTGCTTTTTGATTTCATCCTGCGCGTTGTAAATCTTTCGCGCTTCTCGCGCTTGCGGATCGATCATGCGAGCGATATCAATCATCGGATCGTGCGCCGCCTGCAACACAGCCGCGTCTTTGCCGTAGAAATCCTTTCGCACAGCCGCGTCCTTGAGCTTTGTTCCTGAAACAAGTTCAACTGCGCGCGCGCGCGGCGACTTTCCAGCGAGTACTTTTCTCACCAGCGGGTTGTCCTCGCCGAATGCAGAGGCGAAATCGGTTAACGAATCCGTAAGTCGCAAAATCTCATAATCGTCATAGATCGGTGCGTCGGAAAAAAGCTCCAGCTCCAGAGATTCGCGCGCGCTATCACGAAAAGTCGGGATCCGTTCCCCATTGGGCTTCGCGCGCTCATCGGCAGCACGGAGTAGCAGGCGCGCATACTTGAATAGATTGCCCGAGAATGCCCGGGGGCCGCGGTAACCAACCGTGACCGGCCGTTCCTGCTCGAGGTAATTGTACACTGGCGCGTTCTTCGCAATCTCAGCCTGCGCACGCTTAATCCTGTCGAAAGCAGAAAGTGTGGATTTGAATCTCGAATCACGCGCAATCGCGTCGCGCAGTTTTCCTTCGCGCGCTTGTAAAGCCGACCAGATTTGCGGATCAAGCAGTCCAGCCAGATAACCGTCGTAGCGTTTGCGATTGTTTTGATCGCCAAACAAGTCCTCGCGCGCTTTACGTGCGTTCTCGAACGACCGCGCGCTGTAGGCCGATTCCAGCACTTCGCGACGATAAAACATGTTCAGCACGTACGGCAGATAGCGATCCCGCATGTCGGCCATCTCATCCAAGGCGAGTTGTCGGTCGGTTTTGCCAGGGCTGCCGCTTACGAAAATAAGTTCGCCGTCCTTCGGCCCATTGGAATTGAATTTGAGAAAGTGGTCGATCTTCGCCGGCTGACCATTTTCGTACACTCGAAACAGGCAGACATCGAGGTCGTACCGGGGGTACTCGAAGTTGTCGGGATCACCGCCGAAGAAGGCCATTTGCTGCTCCGGCGCGAAAACCAACCGCACGTCCTCATAACGTTCGTACCGATACAGATGGTAAGCGCCGCCTTGGTAGAGAGTGACCACATCCGACCGCAGTCCGGTTTTATCTTTGCTTTCCTTTTCAATGGCAGCGATGGCAGCGCCGCGTGCATTGGCCGCCTGATCGCTCGTCATGCCTGGTTTCACTGCGCTG
>JBKPBJ010000274.1:0-4498 GCA_046726875.1 Verrucomicrobiota bacterium | reverse complement strand
GAAAATTTTGTTTCAGCCGTTCGATTTAAAAAAATGGCTCGTAATCGGTTTCGCAGCGTGGCTTGCGAACCTTGGTGGTGGTGGCGTCGGCGGTGGCAACTTTAATTACCCGGACAAACGCCGCGGTCATGTAACGAAGTTGAATGAAACGATCGGCCAAATTCCGCAGCCGGTTCTCATCGCAGCCATTTGCATTCTGGTTTGCTTAGTCCTCCTGCTCATTGTCGTCGTCGCCTGGCTACGCGCGCGCGGGCGATTCATTTTTGTTGACTGTATTGTTCGCAATCGCGTCGCGATTGTCGAGCCGTGGAAAGAATTTCGTGCAGAAGGAAACAGCTTTTTCCTTTTCTCACTGCTCGTTGTGCTCGTGCTCACCCCGGTGATCGTGATTGCAGGGCTTGTGCTCATTGTGCCATTTATCCCCGGCCGCGGTCAGGCACAACCCGGTGTCGCGTTCTGGATTGGTCTTTCGCTGACTGCGTTTGTCGCGGTCTGCCTTATCTTTGTTTGGGCGCTGGCCTCTCAATTGATGGTCCCGATCATGTACCGGCAACGTTGTCGGGCGCGGCTTGCGTTTGCCCAAGCCGTGGACCTTATAACCTCTCATCCTGGCCCGATCCTCCTGTACGTTTTATTTCTTCTGCTGCTGGGAGTCGCGACGGTAATGCTTAGTTGCGCGGTGACGTGCGCGACTTGTTGCATCGCTGCGATTCCGTATGTCGGCACGGTCATACTTTTGCCAATTCCAGTGACGCTTGGCGCGTTTTCGCTGTTGTTCCTACGGCAGTTCGGCCCCAATTACGATGTATGGGCCGGCTTTATGCCGCCGGAATTCTTGTCTGCGTTAATGCCACCGCCTGCGCCTTCGGGAACCGAAACAGGCTAAGTAACGGACCAACTGGCAAATCGTCCGAATCAAAAGACTCGACGAATAGTCAGCGCTTGAATAAACAGACGAATATGAAAAGACCATTCATTCTTTGTTGTATCACGCTGCTTGCGTTAACTCCCGTCTACATTAGCCAGGCAAAGCCGGAGAAGACGGGCAAATCAGCCCCGAGTGAATCGACGATCACTGATCTCGAGAAATCTGCGTGGGAAGCATACAAGAACAAACAGGCAGACGCATTCAAGGCGCTGATGTCGAAGGATTATTACGGTGTCTATGCGGAGGGAGTAAAGACTTTGGACACTGAGGTTGCCGACATGGCAAAGAGCGATCTGCGCGATTACTCGTTTTCAGACGTGAAGGTGGTATTCCCGCATCCGAAAATGGCTGTCATGACCTACAAGGCGAAGGTGCAGGCGACTGCCGACGGCAAAGACATGTCCGGCACGTACAACAGCGGAAGCGTTTGGGTACAGCAAGGCGGCAAATGGGTCGGCGCTTTTCACACTGAAAGTAAAGCGCAGTAGATCGCGATGGAGACGGCCCGCCCTCGGGCCGTTGAACTTCGGCGCGAGGGCGCGCCGGCTCCATCAATTGCACGTCATGCGAATCGGCAGACAACTAATGTTTCTCACGTTGGCCGCAGCGCCGGTCTTATCAGATTTTTCGAGGGCAGAAATCGCCACGCCGACGATGAAAGCTATTGTCATTCACCAGTATGGCGGCCCAGAGGTTTTGAAGTATGAGGATATCCCGCGACCAGAATCGAACGACGATCAGTTGCTCGTTCGTGTGATTGCGGCTGGGGTGAACCCGGTCGATGGAATGATCAGATCGGGAATGTTCGCTAAAGAAGGAAGCCGCGCGTTTCCCATAATTTTGGGCGGCGACATCGCCGGCGTGGTTGAAAAAGTCGGAAGCAAGATAACCAGGTTCAAAGCGGGCGATCCTGTATTCGCGTACGTCAGCTTGGACAATAGCGGCGGCTACGCGCAATACGTGCTGGTGACTGAACGCGAAGCGGCGCCCAAGCCGAAATCGCTCACTTTTGTGGAGGCGGCAGCGGTGCCGATCGTGGCGATGACTGCGTGGCAGGCATTCATTGATACCGCGAAGCTCAAGTCAGGCCAGACCGTTCTGATTCACGGAGGCTCAGGTGGTGTGGGATCGTTTGCGATTCAAATCGCAAAGGCGCGTGGAGCAAAGGTGATCGCGACGGCTTCAACTGCGAATCACGATTTCCTGAAACAACTCGGTGCAGATGTGGCAATCGATTATACGAAGCAAAAATTCGAGGATGTCGCTAAAGATGTTGATGTAGTGCTTGATTCGATTGGCAGGGACACACTCGCCCGTTCATATGCCGTAGTTAAGAAGGGCGGCATCATTGTTTCACTCGTTGCGCGCCCAAAGGAGTCCGAACTGGAGAAACATGGCATTCGTGGCGCTGCCTTGAATGTTGAGCCAAATTCAGAAGAGCTCGCCGAGATCGGAAAACTGATCGATGACAAAAAAATCAAAGTAATCGTGTCTCAAACATTCCCGCTTTCCGAAGCGATGAAGGCGCAGGAGCAGGTAGCGACTGGCCACACGCGCGGCAAAATCGTTCTTAAAGTTGGTGACGAACCGAAGTAGCGAAACCGAGAAATATCGCTGTCATGTTGAGCGAAGCGCTGCAACGAAATGCGAAGCATGAGGCCAGGCTTTCAAACACCTCTGATTGTTCCGGCTGACGCACCGCTTAAAGATGATCAGAGATTTTTCTCCCGCGACTGCGGGATCAGAATGAGATTTAAGGGGATTCGATTTACATGGTACAATCGGAACGATGAATTGGGATGCGATTAGTGCGATCTCGCAATTGGTCGGCTCGCTCGCTGTCGTTTTGTCCGTGTTATATCTCGCTGTTCAGGTCCATCAAAGCACGCGTGTGGCCAAACTGGCCATGCAAGACGCGGCCGCAACGGCCCTGCGCGATGTGACGAAGCCGTTGATGGAAAACGCCGACTTGGAACGAATCTGGCGCGTCGGGCTTGAAGACATTGGCGCACTGTCAGTCGAAGAGCGGGCGCGATTTTTCCATGCTGCTTATCAGTTCTTGAAAGCATTTGAGACCATCCATTTTCATCATGTTTGCGGAATGATGGACAGGGACCTTTTCGAAGGCTGGCACGGACTCCTTCGACATTACGTCGTCGCGCCGGGCATGGCGCATTACTGGAAACTTCGGCCTGAAGTTTTTTCCGAACGCTTTCGCAATTTCGTTAACTCGCTCGAACCACCTGCGGATCAACGCACGGTGGGCACTCTTTTCAAAGAATAGCAACGCTAATGGGGAGCGCGAGCATGTTGCTGGCATCATCCGGCATGTTGCCGGATGACTGTGCGTGTAATGCAGGAGCTACTAACTTTTGCGGGCGGCAGCATGAGCTGTGCAGCCGGCTGGCTGGCAACATGCCAGCCAGAGCGAGCAGAATGCTCGCGCTCCCGAATCGTGCAGCGCTACTTACACGGTCCCGGAACGGGGATAACGAATTTTCCGTCCTTCTCAGCGACAAAGTTCTCGGAGCTGCTGCTTGAGCTGCCGCCACCGTCCTTTTTCTCAACCTTGATGATGAGCTTTTTCGTTGGTTTGAGAGTCAGGCAAACTTTGCCGGTTGGTCCATCCATTGGTGTCGTGGCTTTTTTAACGTCCTCCGGCGTAAGATTAACAAGCTCAATGCTGGAGATTTTCTCGCCCGCTTCTCCCGACTGCATCATTTTGTAAAACTCGAGTGGCGTCGGGTCAGAGCCTTTTGTGTAAAGGAAAGACTCCAGCGTGGCTGTGTCCTTGTCTTCCATTGCTGCTTTATATTTGTCGGTGAATGCTTTTTCCTGCTCGGGCGTGGCGGCCACGATGCCCAGGGCCATTGAAAACAGCAGTGCGCCAGCTACTGCGAGTGTTCTCTTTGAAGCTTTCATGGCCGCCACCGTAGTTGGCTCGATTTCCGCAACGCAAGCCAATTCGAAAAAGAAAAATCGTTGCTGAGTCCCGCTGCGCGCGGTATTCCACTCTGCCTTTCGGGCTACCTAAAAATGCCAAGTGTCATGTTGAGCGAAGCGAAACATCTCGGCTTATTGTTATGGCCAATCAGTCCAGAAACGATCAGAGATTCTTCGCTTCGGTCAGAATGACACTATGCGTTTGCTTGTAGCATCCCGATGAACATCCACGAGTACCAAGCCAAAGAGTTGTTGCAAAAATTCGATGTAGCTACAACGCGCGGCAGAGTCGCGACGACACTGGACGAAGCGGAGCAGATCGCGCGTGAGCTCGGCGACATTAATATTGTTGTTAAGGCACAAATCCACGCAGGCGGTCGCGGCAAAGGCAGTTTCAAAAACGGATTTAATGGCGGCGTGCACGTTCGCAAGACGCCTGCGGAAGTCCGTGAAGTTGCGGCGAAAATGCTAGGGCAAATTCTAGTCACGCACCAGACCGGGCCCGACGGTCGCACAGTAAACAAAGTGCTGGTCGCCGAATCGGCCGATATTGCGCGGGAAATCTATTTTGCCGTCCTACTCGATCGCGCGACCGCTGCGCCTTTAATTGTCGCCAGCACGGAAGGC
>JBKPBJ010000273.1:0-13728 GCA_046726875.1 Verrucomicrobiota bacterium | reverse complement strand
TAGCTCTTGGCTTCGCGACAGGATTCATTCACTACCTGCTCGATCGAAGCGTCTATCGAATGTCGGACCCGCAAGTGCGCGCGGCAGCGTCCGGCTTGATTGGCAACGTCGCTAGACGTGCGCGAAGCAAGAATGTTAGGTCGTTCCTGCTCGTTTTTCTGTTCGCGTTTGTCTCCGTCTTTTCGCTGCACGCGCAGGTCGCAGCTCCGGCGGCGGGACAACAGCCTCCAAAGGCGATCTACACGCCGAAACCTGTTTACCGACCTGAATGGGCGAAACAGGGGCTCTCCGGGAAAGGCGTCGTTTTGGTGACGATTGATCAACAGACCGGCAAAGTTACGGGAGCGCGAATGCTGCAGAGCACGGGAAACAAACAACTTGATGGCGCTGCTCTTGAAGCGTATTCGCAGTGGCGTTTCCAGCCGGGCACGGGCTCGCAGGTCAAGATTCCGATTGAGTTTGCGACCCGGCCAAAACCTGCGACAGCCAAGCAAGCGAAGCGGCCGCCGGCAATTCTCTACCCTCTATTGATTCTCCTTGGTTTTGGTGTGGCGGTGTTGGTGATGCGTGGAAGACGGCGAACCTAACGTAATCAGCTTTTACATTTCGTTAGGCTCTACACAATGCGGCTCGCCGTTCTTTTCTGCGTTTGCGTGTCGCTCGCCACAATATCGCCATCCAACGCTGCGGAATTTTCACAGACATATGATCTGCCTCCTCTGAAATTGGGAGCGACTGATCTCGACGCTATTTTGCTGGAGACCCATTCGCTTGTTGATGCTGCGAATGGTCCTGATGATTCCGGTCGGGAGACGGTGAGGGTTAGTATCGACGGTCAGGATATCGAGATTCCGCACTTGTCGCTTGCGAGCAGCGTCGCATTTCCAAACGAGGATTTCGGGTTCTCTTACACGTACCACCAAGCCGATAAACCTATTTCGTCGGTCACAATTGATTTGGGCGATTCGTTACGCCGGGTATCGGTAAGCGGCGAGTCCGCCGATAAAGTCGAGGAGTTATTGAAACTGCTCGAGAAGGATTTTCATCGCTACGCAACTGCTGCTGGTGGCGTGAAATTTCGTCGTGTAGCCGGCGTGTGCCTTTCGATGCTGTTTTTGACATCGCTCATGATCAGCACCGCGTATTGCTGGAACACTCGAAACTACAGCGCATTAGGAATGCCGATTTGTTCTGCGCTCGGCTTCTTGCTCATGCTTCTCGTGCCGTGGAACAGGTTGCTTCCAGGTTTTGTCCTTTATCAACGCTATTCGCCTTTCTTTCTCATCAGGCATGTGTCCGAGATTTCTGTCCTCGCCCTGCTGGCGATTTTGGCCGGGATTCCACTGTCGTATTTTCTTGCGCGAAAGCGAAGCAACGCGTGATAAAGCGTTGACGGAAGAATCAACCATGCAAATTACCGGACCGATTGACGCTCTGCCTCTTTGGGCGCTTTTCATTGTCATCCTGCTTGTGGTCCTGCTCTCCGTCGAGTTTGGCTACCGCTTGGGAAAATATCGGCGCGCTCGACACGAACAAGAGAAGGAGGCACCATTGGGTACCATGGTCGGGGCTACGCTTGGTTTACTTGCGTTCATTCTTGCGTTCACGTTTGGGTTGGCAGCCGCACGGTTCGACGCCAGAAGGCAGGCACTGCTCGACGAGGCAAACGCGATTGGGACGACCTACTTGCGTGCAGGCATGCTTCCCGAGCGTGGCGAAGAAGTTCGCCGCCTCCTGCGAGACTACGTGGGCATTCGTTTGGAAGCCGTGGAGTCGGGTAAGCTCGCTGAGGGAATACGCAGATCGGAGGACATTCAACAGAAGGTGTGGACGGAAGCGGAGACCGTCGGCCAGAAAAACCTGAATTCAATTATCGTCGGTCTTTTCGTTCAATCGCTCAATCAAATGATCGATTTGCACGCGGCACGAATGCAAGCGGGGCTGAGGAGTCGCATTCCGGGTGCAATCTGGCTTGGTCTTTTCGCCGTCGCTGCCCTCTCTCTTGCGACCATGGGGTACCATGCTGGCCTCAGTGGAACTCGCAGATCTCTCGCAATCGTCGCGGTCGCTGTGACGTTTGCTGTGGTCATCGAGCTGATTGCGGATTTGGACCGGCCGCAGGAAGGAGTTCTGAGAGTCAGCCAACAAGCACTTCTGGACGTGCAACGGTCAATGAATCCACCGAGCCCGTGAGTTCAAAAAGTCATTTTGATTTCTGTGCGGCCAGCCACGCGGCCCGGTTTTGGCGAATGAGTGCGATGCATTCGTCCATCGTGTTTACGCAATGCGGAATTCTAAAATCGATCTCGCTGGCGAGTTCGTTGCCTTTGCGGAGCATTGAGCGCCGACCCCATTGGACGAGCTCGGCCCACATTTCCCCCACCAGTATGAGTGGCGTGTTGTAAAGCTTGCGAACTTGAAGGAGTTGCCATGCCAGCGACAACTCCAAAAGAGTTCCTATGCCACCGGGCACGACGACAAACGCGTCCGAAAGAATCATGAAATGGTGCAGTCGCGAAAAGAAGGTGCGGTGTTCGTACGCCTGGCCAACGAACGGGTTGACTTCCTGTTCGAACGGCAACTCGATACGAATACCGACCGAGCGTTTGAGGCTCTTCGGATGAACCGAGTGCGCCCCCTCGTTCGCCGCTTGCATCAGGCCGGGGCCGCCGCCGCTGATGATATCGCAACCCATTTTCGTCAATTCGGCGGCAAGTTTTTTGACTCCGTTATACGCGGGTGTAGCGGGCTTGAGCCGCGCCGACCCAAAGATGGTCACGCGATAATTTTGCCGCGTGGTGCGGCGGAGACGCGTCAGTTCATTAACGACCTCCCACAGGCCGGTGACCGCGCGTTCAACGAGACCCGTGGCCGCATCTTCGTCACTAAGGCGAACGATGTCGGATTGTCCAAACGATGATTTTTGTTTCCTCATGTCGTTGTTAGTTTATGGAAGTTCAGCACAAAGCACCGCCAGGGAACGGGCTTCCAAAGGAAATTCGCTCATGTTCTCGAACGTGCGCGATGGTGCAGCCGGCAGTGCAGTATCGAGCACGCATGTCCAGCGAACATCGCGCCTGCGCGCGCCAAGCTGGAATGAAATTGGTTTGTCATGAGCGTTGAAAAGAATGACGAATGAATCGCCCACGATCCGCTCGCCATGTCCATCAACCTCGGTGATCTGATCGCCGGGCAGCACCATGGCGAGCGAACGCGCGTATTCGGTGCTCCAGTCGGCGCCAGTCATTTCTGTGCCATCGGGTTTAAGCCAGTAGAGATCTTTGGTTTCCGCCCCGTGAATCGGCCGGCCTTGGAAAAAATGGCGGCGGCGGAAGACGGGTTGCGTTTTGCGTAACTGCGCGAGCTTACGAACAAACTCGAGCAGCCCGCATTGTTCCGCGGAAAGACTCCAATCAAGCCACGCGATCGGCGAATCCTGGCAATACGTGTTGTTGTTGCCGTGCTGCGTCTGCCCAAACTCATCGCCAGCGAGGAGCATCGGCACTCCTTGAGAAAGGAGTAGCGTCGCAAGAAAATTTCTCTGTTGTTGCGCACGCAGGCTGTTGACTGCTGCGTTCTCCGTCGGTCCTTCGACGCCACAGTTCCAACTATCGTTCTCGTTCGTGCCGTCGCGATTGTCCTCGCTATTCGCCTCATTGTGTTTTTGGTTGTAGCTCACAAGGTCGCGCAGCGTAAAACCATCATGCGCAGTGATGAAATTGAGGCTAGCGCTTGGGCGACGGCCATTGTGGGAGTAAAGATCGCTGCTGCCGGCCAATCGTGAGGCCAATTCCCCGATGGTTCCCCCATGTCCTTTCCAAAACCGCCGCACACAATCGCGATACTTGCCGTTCCACTCACTCCACAGAACCGGAAAGTTGCCAACCTGATGGCCGCTCGGGCCGAGGTCCCACGGCTCCGCGATTAATTTCACTTCTGATAGAACCGGATCCTGATGAATTATATCGAAAAATGTGCTAAGACGATCAACTTCCCACAGCTCTCGGGCGAGTGCGCTGGCGAGATCAAAGCGGAAACCATCAACGTGCGATTGCTGCGGAAGACGCCAATCCGGCGTAAGTTCCGCGCAAACTCTCGGGCACTTTGGGTTTCTGTTTTGTGAAACCCTTGACGTGAACTTCGTAGACAATTGTGTCGTGCCACGGCGTGCGGGGCGCATGGTCATCGCCCCATTCAAACGATGTGTCGGCGACAGAAGCCAGCGGTGCGAACGGCGCCGTGTCGCCTTCGGGATTCCTTACAGCGTCAACCCAACGCAGATCGCGTGCGATCGCTTTCGCGTAAGGATCGAGCAGGATCTTGCGCGGATTGAAGCGATGTCCGCGCGCGGGATCGTCGGGACCATGCACACGATAGCCGTAAACCTGGCCGGGCCTTGCATCAGGCAGGCTCCCGTGCCAGACCTGATTAGTCTTTTCCGGCAGCGCAATCCGCTGTGACTCGGCCGCCGCATCCGGCGACTCGAAAAGGCAGAGTTCCACTTTGGTCGCGTTTTCAGCGAAGATCGCGAAGTTGACGCCGACATCTTCCACCGTCGCACCGAGCGGCGAAGAGCGACCCGGCCAGATCCGCGGCGCTTTTAGCTTTTGAAGACTTGAATGCGGCGACACGAACGTTCGACGCTTTCTCGCCGACGACACCGCGGTCACAGATTCAACGCTGTCCCCGGATTATTTCGCTCATGGCTTTCCGACCTGTCGCCTGCAACGGTCCCAGACCGCTGCCTGGGAGGAACCATATGCCTTTGTCCTTGTCGCGGCAGTAAACAATGTTTACGCCGTCGCTCATCACCGCGTGGTGAAAGGTGGCGCCGGGATTCTCGGCAATAAACCGAAAGAACGCCTCCCGCCATGGATCATCTGCATAACGAAAGATCTGTTCACCGATGCCCTTTAGTTCTTCAACGCTGACGGTTCGGATGGATTTCGCAATGGCTTTACGCCGTTCCTTATCGAGGTTCTCAAGGTCAAATTTTTCGAATGGCATAACGTTTTCCTTAGTTGATGTCGCTGACTAAAGCTCAATACCTTCGCTCATCTTCGGCAGCTTCGATGTCAGTCGGTGCCGCTGTTGTATCAGTTTCGCAAGCGGCGCGCGCTGGTCGTCTTCGCCGTGAGTCAGCACAACGCGCGGCTTGCTTGGTGCGATCACATCGAACCAGTGGATGAGATCGGTCTGCCCCGCGTGCGCGCTGAATCCGCCGAGTGTGTGAATGGTCGCTTTCATCGCGATTTTTTCTCCGAAAATCTTCACCTCTTTCTCACCATCCACAAGCCGCCGGCCCAGCGAGCCATGACCCTGATAACCGACGATTAGCACGTGCGTGCTCGGCTTCCAAAGATTGGCTCGCAGATGATGAAGAATGCGTCCGCCATTGCACATTCCCGCGCCGGCCATGACCAGACACGCGCCGCGCACATCGTTGATTGCGCGTGATTCGTCTGCGGTCGGCGTGGGTTTCATCGTCTTCAAATCTGCGCGCAGCGGGCGATTACGAATGAATGCTTTCATCTCGTCGTCGAAAAGCTCCATGTGTTTCAAGTAAATGTTTGTTGCCTCGAGAGCCATCGGGCTGTCGAGGAAAATTGGAAACGGCTTTACTTTTCCGGCGCGGAACATTTTGCCGAGCAGCAACGTGATCAGTTGCGCGCGGCCGACGGCGAACGTTGGCACAAGCATCTTGCCGCCGCGGTTGACTGAGTCGATCACGATTCGCTCGAATTCCTCGACCGTTTCTGCAAACGAACGATGGTCCCGGCCGCCATAAGTTGATTCGAGAAAGACGAGATCGGCCTGCTGGAACGGTTCGAACTCGCGCAGGATCGGCGCGCTGCGCGGTCCAAGGTCGCCGGAGAAAACGACGCGCTTCGTTTTGCCGTCTTCCTCAACAATTAGTTTGATGCTGGCAGAGCCGAGCATATGACCGGAATCCGTCCAAATCGCCTTCATCCCGGGCGCAGCCCCAAACTCTTTTTGATATGGCACCGGTCGCAGTTGCGAGAGAATCTTTTCGGCGTCATCCGGTGAGTAGAGCGGTTCCTGTGGCGGCTCCCCGGCCCGCAGGCGTTTGCGATTCTTTCGCTCGCTGTCGGCAACTTGCAGGCGGGCGGAGTCGCGCAGGATCAGGCCGGTCATGTCCAACGTCGCTGGTGTTCCGTAGATCCGCCCGGTGTAGCCCATCTTCGCGAGCAACGGGAGTCGGCCGGTATGATCCAAATGTCCGTGCGTAAGTAGTACTGCGTCGAGTGTGCGATTCGAAGCTGTTGGTGGCCGATTCAGCGCCTCCGATTTCTTGCCGCCTTGAAACAGACCGCAATCAATCAAGATCCGCGCCTGTTTTGTCTGGACGATGTAACACGAACCGGTTACTTCGCCGCCAGCTGCGCCAACGAGAGTGATTTTCATCTTGATGGTTACTTGGTGATTCTCAGTCGGTTGAAACAAGCTCGCCTGTTGGACTTTCGTCCCATGAACGCTCTCAGCTATTCTCCGCGTCCAGGCGCATCAAGATCCGGTAATTGGGCTTCTTTGGCGGAACTGACGGTGACCGCGCCGTCAGCGACCCATGCAGTTGGCTTCGATCGACCGAATACATACGAAGAGAGAGAAGGTATAGCATGAAACAGAACGTGGGTCCTCGTGAGCAACTATTTCGGATTACCATCGGCTCCGCCGCTTTGATCGCTGCTGCGCTGCAGCCAAAGCTGGCCCGCTGGCGATGGCTGCTGGGTGCGTGGGGCCTGGCAAACATCGTCACGGCTCTAAGTCGCTACTGCCCGACCAACCAAGTGACCGGTATTGATAATACGCGAGGCAACGAATTCGTACATTTCGACGAGTCGCTGCACGATTTTCGCGGTCGCATCGGCCCGCGGCTCAATCAGTTTCAGCACCGCATCGGCGCCAGCACGTGATGCTGTGGAATCAAAACATTTTGGTACAGCTACGCATCATCGACGCTGATCGTTCGCCTATTGAGTGGCGATCCAAAGCGCCCGGCTTTCGCTTTCATTGCCTTAACCTAACCTGTGCTTCCAAAAAAATCTCCGCGACTGAACCGGCTCAGCCAGTGAACGCGTCAACGTTGCACAGCGCAGTGACAACCAGATGGCGATCGCGAAAAAAACTCGTGACATGTTATTGGCAAGGCTGTGGGAGCGGACCGCAGGCAAGTGAGCTCTCGCTCGCGACATTCCTGTTGCGCCTCAATGATCTAGCTGAGTGAAAAAGCTTCCCACTGCATGCGCCATCGCGGTTGCGCTTGCTATTGCCGGATGCGGCCTGTTCGGATCGGGTGAGGCTGTTCGACAAGACCCCGGCCGAACCGTTTATCGAGCTGCGGAAGCTCCTCCGGATCTTCCGGACTACATGCCGGAGCGAGGACAGGTGCCGGGTGAAAAGCGCTGACGGTCGTTTTAAGTTTTCGGCGGAGGACCAGACCTACGCACAAGGCTACGGCATGGCAAGCAACGGACCCTACAAACTCTGTTGTCACACAATCGTAACATTAAAACCATTGCTGGTTTCGTGGCCGTTTCGCATCGTCGCCAGTGTGGAAGCCGCCGCGCAAAAACTGTCGATTCCGGCCGAAAAAAGCGCGACTGGATATCGACGGCGAATCGCCGAAGCAGCCATCAGAGCTTTCTTCGGCAGCAACGCGCTCGTTGCCATCGTCGTACTGACGTTGATCACAATTTTCCTCTTTCGCGAGGGCTTCGGTTTTTTCGGACAGAATCTCGCGAATTTGCGATTGTATCGCCAGGCGGGGCTCGAGTACGTGGACATCATTCGAGCGCAAGCCGAAAAGCAGACGGCTCTCTCGCGTCAACTCGGCGACATCCGTCTCCAGGAAATGCGAGGGGCAGCCGACCAGGCGGCGCTCGAAAAGTTCGATGAGTTTGCGACTAAATTCAGCGATAGCGGCGAACAGTTAAACGGACTGGTATCGGACGCAACCGATCAGGCGCAGGCGCTGCGTGAAACAATGCTACAGCTCGGCAGCCTTGCCGGTGCTTCTGTGATCGAGAGCGAAACCCAGGATGAAGGCCGCGCCACCGCCGCGCCCGCGGGGAGCGAGGCCGAGCAAATGGCTGCGCTGCGTTCTGCAACGGACAAGTTCCAGCAGATCGCCGATTCCATGAGGGCGCAAATAAACGAACTGCTGGCGGCACCGCCGGCGTTGACCAATGCAAAGGCGCAAAGAGCCTTCGCAAAATGGAAAACCGAAGTCGAAGACTATTTGAAACAGCTTCCCGCAGTTGTCGAAAAACTGCGCGCTTGGGATCCGAACAAACCAGTGCCGGCGTATCGCGCCATTACGTCGTTTTTGTTTGGCACGCACTGGATCACAGCAAGTTTTTGGCAGGATTGGTACGGCATCATTCCGTTGTTTGTAGGTTCGCTGATGGTCTCGATCGTCGCGCTTTTAATTGCTGTTCCACTCGGCGTTTGCGGTGCGATCTACGTGAGCGAGGTAGCGTCGCCCATTGAGAAGAGCCTGATCAAACCATACATCGAATTCATTTCCGCAATCCCGTCGGTGGTCCTTGGGTTCTTCGGGATTGCAGTCCTGGGAGAAACAATTCGCGCTATCTCACGTGCGTCATTCATGCAATGGGTGCCGTTCTTTCCAATCAGTGAACGGCTGAATGTTTTTACCGCCGGTTGCTTGCTCGCGCTGATGGCCGTGCCCACGATTTTCACTCTCGCCGAGGACGCGCTGCGCAATGTGCCACGGGGTTTCAAGGAAGCTTCCTACGCCCTGGGTGCGAACCGACTTCAGACGATCGTGCGCGTGCTTGTGCCGGCGGCTCTGTCTGGAATTGTTTCTGCTGTGTTGCTTGGGCTTGGCCGTGTCATCGGAGAAACGATGGTGGTACTGCTCTGCGCCGGAAACCGGATCGCTATTCCCGATTTCACGCAGGGACTCGGCGCATTTTTCCAGCCGGTGCACACTATGACCGGAATCATCGCGCAGGAAATGGGCGAGGTCGTTCGCGGCAGTATCCACTACCGCGCGCTGTTTATGGTGGGCCTTGTGCTGTTCGCGATCACTCTCGCCATCAACTACGGCGCGCAGAAGCTCGTCAGGCGCTACCGGATGAGCATCGGATAAAAATGGATTTCAATTCGGCCATGGTTCGTGCAGAGAAATGTCAGAACAAAGTTCTTAGCCTGCGACGCGCAGTTGTAGCCGGGGGCGCTGACCCCGGCCCGCTTCGACTTGGCCCCGCGCAAATCCGCCGCGTTCATCGCCCGCGGCTACAGCAAGACTAACATGGTCGCAGCTTCTTCCAATAGCCGCCGCAGCTTTGTCCAAACATTCATGTTTTGGGCGTTTCGTCTCGCCACATACTTCGTGCTGGCTTGCGCCACCTACATTTTTCTCGACATCGCGATCAAAGGTAGCCGCACCGTCTTCACCAATCACGCGCCGTTCATCAATGTGAAATTTCTGACCGAGCCGCCGCAAACGCTCTACGTGTTTGATTATCAGGGCAAAAAAATGGAGCTCAGCGATCGCGAATTCCGGAAATGGCAGGAAACGCACAAGGAACCGGTTGATGCGACCAGCATCGCCTATTCTGCGGGTGGAATTTGGCCTTGTATCGTTGGCACGACACTCCTCGTCATCGGCTCGATGGTGGTGGCCTTAATCATCGGAATCAGCGCGGCGATTTACCTCAATGAATACAGCCGCGACACGCGCTTTATCCGCTTCATTCGAGTCGCCATTTTAAATCTCGCTGGCGTGCCCTCGATCGTGTTCGGCCTGTTCGGTTTTGGACTGTTCGTGATCTTTTTTGGCTGGAACGTTTCGCTAATCGCGGGCTGGTTCACACTTGGTCTGATGATTTTGCCGGCAATTATTACCGCCAGCGAAGAGTCGTTGCGCGCGGTGCCGAAAGGTTTGCGCGAAGGTTCGCTGGCGCTTGGTGCGACCAGTTGGCAAACGATCCGTAAAAATGTTCTCCCTTATGCGATGCCCGGAATTTTGACTTCGTCGATCCTCGGCATCGCCCGTGTCGCAGGCGAAACCGCCCCGATCATGTTCACAGCGGCCTACGCTATGCGCGATGAAATGCCATGGCAGGTGACCAAATGGACCGATTTCTTTTTCCAAGGCGTCATGGCGCTCCCGTACCATATTTATGTTGTTAGCTCGAAAATCCCGCAGAACGAATACACCGAACGCGTTCAGTATGGAACGGCGTTCGTATTTCTGGTAGTCGTGATGCTGATTGCGTTAGCCTCCATTGTGCTGCGGGAGAGACAAAGGAGACGCTTATCATGGTAAACGTGATGGACGCGCCAGAGACAACCCGGCAAGAAACGCCACCGCAAACTCTTGAACCCGTGGAAAACCAGATGGAAAAACTTCGGGTAATGATCGACGTCCGCGATGTCGATTTCAGTTACGGCGATAACAAGGTCCTCCACAACATTTCGCTGCAAATGCCGCCGCGCGCGGTGACGGCTTTTATCGGGCCGTCCGGCTGCGGCAAGACCACTCTGTTGCGGTGCATCAATCGTATGAACGACCTGGTTGGTGGCTCACGCATTAGCCGGGGCGCGATTCACGTTGACGGCATGGATATTAATTCGCCCGGATTGGATGTCGTCGATTTGCGCCGGCGCGTAGGAATGGTTTTTCAAAAATCGAATCCATTTCCGAAATCGATTTACGAAAACATCGCCTACGGTCTGCGCGTCGCCGGTGTCAAAAAGCGTTCGCGCATTGATGAAGCAATCGAGAAAAGTTTGCATTCTGCCGCGTTGTGGGACGAAGTCAAAGACCGGCTGGACACCAACGCATATGGACTATCCGGTGGCCAGCAACAGCGTTTGTGCATCGCGCGCGCGCTCGCCGTCGAACCGGAGGTGGTGTTGATGGACGAGCCATGCTCGGCGCTCGATCCGATTGCCACGGCGAAAATCGAGGAACTGATCCAGGCGCTCAAGACGCAATACACAATCGTGATCGTCACTCACAACATGCAACAGGCCGGCCGCGTTTCCGATTTCACCGCGTTCTTTTATCTCGGCAAACTAATCGAGTTCGGACCAACGGTGAAAATCTTCACAAACCCCGGCGAGAAACAGACCGAAGACTACATCACCGGTCGCTTCGGCTAATTCGATTCCGGCGGCCGGCTGTATTGTCATGTTGAGCGAAGCGGAATATCTCAGTTTTGGTGCGCGCCAGCGATTCAAAAGCAAATCAGAGATTCTTCGCTTCGCTCAGAATGACAGCACGATTTTAAAAGCGCGGTCTTAATCTGCTCTCGCCAGTAAGTCCGGTTCTTCGGGCTTAACGAAATCGTGAATCTTGCGGAGCGTGATCAGGACATGTGTGCCGATGTGGACGCGATCGTAGAGATCAATGATGTCGCGTGAACGCATGCGGATGCAACCGAAGCTGGCCGGTTTTCCGATTTGGCGCTCTTCCGGCGTTCCGTGGATGTAGATGCAGCGATCACGGGCTTTCTGGTTTTGCGCTTCCATTCCTCGCAACCAGATCACGCGCGAAACAATCGGGTCGCGTCCCGGCGCATCTACAGCCACGATTTCACCGGTGGCGATCCGATTCTTGATCACCGCGCCGGGAGGCAATCTATCGCCGATTTTTGCTGAAACGAAAAGCGTGCCAAGAGGTGTTCGGTAGCTGGCAGAGGAATCGCCGGTTCCGAACTTCGAAGTCGAGATGGGGTACTGCGCGATCAACTTCCCCCGATCAACTAATGCCAGCATTTGGTCGGGCACGCTGACAATCATATCCGCACTCAGCGGGGCGGCGACCGCTTGGGACCAAGCGAGGCTTACGAGTACGAGGACGAGTGGCACTATTACGCGCGAAAAACACCGCCTCATTTGGAATCGCTATGATGCACGTTAGGTTGGGCGATCGAGTGCAAATCGCGAATCAGGGAGTCGAGTTTGCGCACATCTTTGCGCCGGCCCTTTTCCGGTTTGAGTTTGCGCTTGCGCATCATGATTGTCAGATCACGGATGTCGTGGAGTCGCTCGCGCGACAAATCTTCGGCGCGTTTGTACCGAGTCACGGCCGCTATGCTTTCAGCGAGATCGAGCTCCAAGCGCGCGGCGTAAGCGCGAATGGTTCTTCGCAAGTCGCGTCTCACTGCATCCAGTTCATCGGTCAGCATCGTGACGGGAGAAACTTCGCGCTGTGCTTTCTTGTGCCGTTGTTTTTTTCGTTTCACTGATTGCGAGTGAGTGAAGGCCAAAAAGCCCGTCGGGTACCTTATCCCCGACGGGCTTGAGTTAACCTAACTACGATCATTCATTTGATCGGCACAAATCCAACTTGGGCTACGATTCGCTGGCCACCCGGGCCGACCGTGAAATCGACAAATTCCTTGGCCAGGCCGCTCGGGTCGCCGTTCGTGTAGTAAAACGTCGGGCGCCAATAGGGATAGGTGTGCGCTTGCACACTTTTGCTTGAGGGCACGGCGCCATCGATCGGCAGCGCTTTCACTCCGCCGGCCTTGGTGTAAGCCATGCCGACATAACCGACGCCGTTCGGATTTTTCCCCACTTCGGCTGCGATCTGTTCGTTGCCGGCCATCTTTTGTGAGCCAGGGGCATAATCGCGCTTCTTCATCGCCAACTCCTTGAAATCAGAGTAGGTCCCTGATGAAGTGTTACGCGTGTAGACGGAGATCTTACCGCCTGATCCTCCAACCGCACTCCAGTCTGTCACGTCGCCAGTGAAGATTTGTTCCACTTGTTTTTTCGTTAGGCCTTTGATCGGGTTTGCCGAGTTCACGATGACGGCGATCCCGTCAAAAGCTACGATCGTTGGCTTCATGTGCTTTCCTTTGGACGCAGCGGCGCCTACTTCGGCTGTCTTCGCGCGGCGGCTCGACATGCCGATTTGCGCAGTGCCATCGATGATCGCAGCGATCCCGGTGGTCGATCCTTCGGCGGCAATGTCGAAGGTGGTGCCGGGATGTTGCGCCTTGAACTGCTCTGCCAGTTGCGGAACCAATTTGGCGCCGAGCGTGTCGGAACCTTTGATGACCAGGCGATCCGCATTCGCGCTGGAGATGCCTGCCGCCACCAGCGCAAGACTAATTGCGACGTATTTACTCTTCATAGGAGTTGGATGGTTTTACTTTTGTAAAAAGATTTCAGTCTTACCACTTCACGCTCATATCAGCTTGAAAGATTTGATATTGATCAAGCGGATTGACCGCGATGTCGCCCATGCCGCCAGTGCCAAGAGAGCCATTGACGCGCCACGCGTAGGCCCATGTGAGGTTAAAGCTTATGGCGTCGGCAAGCATGTACCCGGCTTTCACGGCTACGGCCTTCTCGTTGACACGGCTATCGACGATGTCCGAATCAACCAGGTTGGGATCCAGCGAATATTGACCGGTGTATTGATACCAGGCGCGGAGTTCCCAGTCGCTCTTTGCCTTTAGCTGGCCAACAGCCCCACCGAGCATCCAAGCGTAATGCTGGCCAGTGTGGTCCGGAAATCCCGCCGCCTTCGCGCGATCGTGACCCTCGATATTGTCAGCGAATTCACCGAAGATGCGCATTGGCAAGTCCCAGAGTTTCCAGCCGATTTCCGCTGGTAGATCAAAAACCAGCAGGCTGTTGATACCGGTCTGGTTCGTAGCCAGTGAGTCGCTGTTGGACAAGGCCGGGTTGCCGCCGACGAAGTGAACGTTAAACGTGTCA
>JBKPBJ010000272.1:0-5589 GCA_046726875.1 Verrucomicrobiota bacterium | reverse complement strand
ACTTTTCCCGTCACGTCATTCGTCACTTTTCAGCCTATTCGTAAGGGAAATGCGTTGACTACAATCCTACCGCGTCGCTACACTTATTATTATGATTACCAAATTTCTTGCTGTCATTTCTGTAATCGGACTTGCCACCGTCTGCGTTGTGCAAGGTCAATCACCCAGCCCGGCCGAGTCGCCTTCACCGGCTGAGAAAGCTGCATCGCCTTCACCTGCCGGGTCACCAGCGGCTTCGCCTAAAGCAAAACCCACTCCCAAGAAAGCGAAGGCTGAGAAGAAAGCGCCTCCGACCGCAACTGCAGCGCCTGCAGGGCGCACGACCGAGGAAGCGACTAACCCGCCCGCGCCCGGCGGAGGTCATGGCCAGGTGTGGGTTAACACCGAGACAGGTGTTTACCACAGGGAAGGCTCGCGTTTTTACGGCACGACGAGAAAGGGCAAATACATGACCGAGCAGGACGCAGCCCAGGCTGGATATAAGCCCGCGCCCAAGGGGCGATAGGAAGAGAATGGGTAAGCCGGGATTCCCATCGCTTGCCGACAAGTTCCCGCGCGAATGTAAGTCTCGACCGGGTTAACGCCGATCGCGTACGCACTCGAACCAGCATTTGACCGGGCCGGGCTGCGGCGTCGGCACTTCTTCGACCCGAAGAACTTCCGGATCGCCAAATTCATGCACCCGAATCGCTTTCATCTCTTCCTCCGTCTCTCAACAATCAGCTCTCAACCATCAACTCTGATTCTACTTCAAACCTCAAACCTCAAACCTCTGACATCAAACATCTGACTTCTTAATTCCCCCTTTTTCCTTCTTACTTTTTCTTCCGTTTTCTGCTACTCTCCGCGCTTACATGCGGAAACCCGAAGATCAAGCGCGCCAGAGGATCGACAAGTTGTTGGCTAACTGCGGCTGGATCATACAGAACCGCACGATCAATCTCACTCTTGCCGCGTGAAGATCGAAGACGTTCTCCGCACCATCAATCAGATGCAAGCCGATGGTATCGTCGAGCGCTACGCCATCGGCGGCGCGGTTGGCGCGACCTTCTATCTCGAGCCGGTCGCCACGCTCGATGTCGATGTGTTCGTCGAATTTCACGCTGAGCCGGGTTCACATATCGTCAGTCCCGAACGCATTTTTAAGCACCTGCGGGAGCGCGGCCATAAAATGGAAGGCGAGTACGTGATCATCGCTGGCTGGCCGGTGCAATTTCTTCCCGCCGGCAGTCCCCTTCTGCAAGAAGCACTCGCGACCGCCGTGGAAAAGGATGTGGAAGATACGCCTGTCCGTGTCTTCACGCCCGAGCACATAGTCGCCATCGCGCTCGAAACGGGGCGTGCAAAAGATAAAGCGCGTGTACTTCAATTCATCGAAGGTAACGCCGTCGACCTTGACCGCGTACGAGAAATCCTCACGCGGCACGGTTTGAGTGGCCAATGGGAAAAATTCGAGCGACAATTCATTAGATAAGAAGATGAAGGCCAGTCTTGGACGGATTCAGGAAAGCAAACGCGCGTTTCGCCAAAAGCTCGCGAATGCGCCGATCGCTCAGAAATTGCGAATGCTCGACCAGCTTCGCCTGCGTACTATCGCTATTAAGAAGGCAGCGAAAGATTATCGTAAAACGCTGCGCAAACTTGCCTGAGCCATGACCACTCTGCGTGATCTTGTGCTAGAGGTGCAAGAAGCCGCCGTCGTAGAGGGAATCGCGCGCTTTTACGATCAGCACGAAACTCAATGGTTGCCCGATGCGGTCGCCGATGTGCTTGGCCAATTGCGGAAACTCGCACCTCCGACCCAGCCGCTCGCTGAGCCGGTTTCTTGCAAGTGGAGCGTCGCTTAGCGACGCTGCTACAGTGAGAACGCAGGCGGGCTCAGTTTTGCGGCTGACACAGCCGCCGCTACAACGATGAAGAATCTATTTATGCATCGTAAGCCGCTTATGATAGATGCCTCAAGCGCCGCTCGTGCAGCCGCACTGCGACGAAGCAGAATTGGAGTACGTTGCGCGTCGTGGACGGCTCACAGAGCCGTGGCTACACGCCTTCGCTTGAGCTTCCGTCTTTGCTAAAGCTCCGACGTGACAAGACGGCGAGGCAAGCAGCGGTTCAGCGCATGCATCGTAAGCGGCTTACGATGGGTGAAACAACGCTCAACGTCCAACGTTCAACGCTCAAACGTCCAATTAGGCTATATGCAGAAGAACATCGGTTTTGCGCCGGTCCGTTGCCCTTTTACTGCGCGAATGCTTAAATTCGTTCAACGTTACCTCGAGTAATGGCGAGACAGTTCAAGCCGGTGCGCTTTTTTGTGTTGATGGGATTAGCAGCGTTCATCGTTTGCAGCGTGGCGGTGTTCTGCACTCATCGAGGGTCTCATGGCCGAACGGCTGAAGAACGCGCGGCTTATGAAATCGGGGCAAAGGCGGGAGAGCAAGCGCCACGCGAGGCAAAGTTGCCGACGGACACTGAAGTGAACATGATGGCGCAGAAGTATTTCAAGGAGCAGGGTGCGAGCGATCAGTTCCGAAATCCATCGCGAGCAGGTGGTCTGGAGGCTTGGAAGCAGGCTTTCAAAAACGGGTATACGGACGGCTTCAAGAAAACGCATCCGCAGCAGTGAAGCTCCCGATGAGACTTTATTGGTCCCCGGATAGGAACGCATCTCGTAGATGTGGTAGCCATGCCCCTGCGGGCGTTCCCGTTTATTGGAAGAGTTCGCCCGCCTCGGCGGGTAAACTCAGCAGGCGAGCTACAGTTGCGGCGAGTCAGTGTGCTCCCTGTTCGAGAAGACGATGAGGATCAACAATAGATTGAGTGGATTCTCTTCGCCTCAGGCTATCGAGCAGTTCGATCAGGCGCGCCTCGTACGAATCACACATGGGAGATTTGCCACCTGGCTCGACCCATTCCGGGTGTTGAATCCGAAGGTCGTCGTGAATCTGTTGCCGGAGCTCCGCGTAAGTGTGGATTTGTTGATGCGCGGGCGTTGGCTTGGCGAAAGATTCATGTGTGGCGCGAGATGGTTTGCCTAGCTTGCCTTGTCTGTGAGCGCCCTTCGTTCTGAGACTAACGAATTTCATAAACGCCTTTCTATTTTGGGGTTGATTGATCCAAATCCGCGCGGAACGAGGAACCACCTGCGTGAGGAGGGGCCTCACTTCAGATGCCTCAGGGCTCCAGGTGAATCTGGAGATCGCGCTAAGCGGTGTCTCAGCGAAGGTTAAGTCTTTCAGCCGGCTTTTCAGCCGGTCGAAAGTACGTTGGGACGTCGGATGACGTAATCAAGAAGTCCCTACGTGATTTGCGGACTTTGTCAAGGCGCTTTTTCGGAGTTAGCTGCCGAGCCGCAGCCCACGGGATGCGGCTACAACCGCCAAATCGAGCGTCGCACCCGCCTTCGTCAAGACTACGGCGTGCCGAGCAGTGACGCTGCTACAGTTCTTTGCAGGCGACACGCCTGCCGCTACCCGCCTTCGTGCGAACTTCCGTCTTTGCTAAAGCTCCGACGTGACAAGAAGGCGCGGCAAGCAGCTGTTGAGCTCATGTATCGTAAGCGGCTTATGATCCGAAGAATCGACGGTCGGAGATTGCGCTACAGGTGCAAATCATCCGCCTTTGAAGCGATGACGGCTCACAGAGCCGTGGCTGCGGGGCGCCCGCGGGCGACACGCCTGCGGCAAGCAGCTGTTCAACGTATGCATCGTAGCCTCCTTCGCCACGTGCGGTTGACTACGGGGGGCCAAGAGCGGCTTATGATACAACGCTAATGGTTGATTGTTGATTGTTGAGAGCTGATCCGCGCCCGCGTCAGCCATCCCCCATGGCTAACAATCGCAGCTCTTGCCGCAATTGCATGCACCACCGTTGTTCATCGGGCAATTTTTGCCGCTCTTCTTGCAAGCAGGTTGATCTGCCGCAAATCCAATCGAGCAAATTATCGCTGTGAGAATCGCAAACAGAATTTTAGCGTACTGTTTCATACAAGATTTAATCCTACCACATCGCTAAAGTTGCGCGAGCGCTGTTAGGGATGATGGAAACCGCAGTCACCGACAGCGGCTACAAATTTCCGAGTCGAGCGTCGCACTTCCGAAAGCATTCGCGAGCGAGCAGCAGACAAAGAGGTAGCGCTTGCGTTGCAGAGAGGTGAGCGTCGAATAGGCCAAGCCGGAGGTCAAAGGCCAAAGATCAGCTTCCTTGTGTAAATGGTCGGGGACTGATAAAACGGCGAGCGCGATCTTGAAGATCTTCCAAATCGTTCTGTGGCTCGCTGCTGCCGTTTACGCGGTTGTGGGTGTTCTCGCCATCACAGGTATGCTGCCCAGCGCCCACGAAGCGGATTCGTTGCGCCATGCCTATGCTGTGTTCGGCTCCATGATCCTGATCATCGGCGTTACGTCCGCGGCCGTTACCTTTTTAGCTAACAAATGGCGAGGCTGGTTGATCCTCGCACCTCTGATTCTTTGTCTTGGGCTTCCTGTAGCATTCTTCGGAGCGTTTTGGATCGAGATGGAAAAAGGCGACGTGCATCGCCGCCAGATACAGGAGGAGATCCGCTCCGGGAGATATGACTTTGGCGATCAACCGGCGCTCCTGGCCGTGGCGCAGGCAATTTCAGCGAATGATCAGGAAGCGATCCGCGTGGCCGCGAAGGGTGTTCCAGATTTGCAAGCGGCCGGACGGGATGGCACGACATTGCTTTGCTGGGCCGTGAGGGAAACGTGGCAGCGTCCGCAACTAGTCGACTCGGTGAAAACGTTGTTATCGCTCGGTGCCGACCCAAACTTCACCAACGGCCATCGGGATTCATTTGCAATGGGCAACGCTGTGCATGGATCTGCTCCCCTTCTGCGGAGCATGCTCGACGCCGGCGGAAATCCGAATGCGCGCGACGAGTTCGGCCAGCCAATTATTCTCATGAACTGGTACCTGGGCTATTACCCAAATGATCAGCGTGCGCGGCTCGATCTGCTGTTGGATCGCGGCGCCGACATCAATTCTACGATGCCTCAAAGCGAATCGGAATCCGCGGGCTATACCCTATTGCTCTATCGCACGGGGATGGGACATGATCATAGCGACGCGTACGGGGATGCGCTGCATCTGCTCGAACGCGGCGCAGATCCGAACCGCGTCGCCGCTGATGGAATGACGCTCGCGAAAATGCTGACTCAGCATCGGGAACATTTCACGAATGGCCGTGGAGCGCCGCCGGAGTTCGCACCCCTTTGGGAGTGGGCCCTAACACATGGGATACTCCCCCAGACGAAGTGACGGTCTTTGATGCTTGCTCTTTGATCCACGCTTCTACGCGCTCTTGGAGCAGGTCTAACGGCATAGCGCCGCCGTTCAATACTTCGTCGTGGAATGCTTTAATATCGAATTTGTTCCGAGTTGCGCTTTCGCTTCGTCGCGGAGCTTGAGAATGGTCAATTGCCCCATCTTATAAGCCAACGCTTGCCCGGGCCAGGCGATGTACCGGTCCGCTTCGGTCTGCGCCAGCGCGTCGTTGACGTCGTTGGCGTGCATGTAATCGATCACCTTCTCGCGGCTCCACTTTTTGTCGTGTATCCCGGTATCGAC
>JBKPBJ010000271.1:0-3974 GCA_046726875.1 Verrucomicrobiota bacterium | reverse complement strand
CAGCTTTTTCGCCGCGTTTGCTTCGAGGTGATCTGTTTCCGCCGCGAAGCCGACGAGAAGAAATTTGCGAGCGGGTTGACGGCCTAACGACTCGAGAATGTCCCGTGTCGGAAGTAATTCGAGCGAAATTCCGCCGGCGCGTTTTTTGATTTTTATCGGCGACACCTGAGCCGGCTTGTAATCCGCCACCGCGGCGCAGAGAACGCAAATGTTCGACTCGTCAGCGTAGCGGCGAACTGCTTCGAACATTTCTTCGCTAGTAGAAACGGAAATCATTTTGGCGTCGAGCGGCGGATCGAGGTTCACCGGACCGGAAATTAGAATCACGTCATGTCCGGCATCGAGTGCTGCTGCGGCGATGGCGTAGCCCATTTTTCCGGACGAACGATTGGAGATGTAGCGAACGGGATCAATCGGTTCCCGCGTCGGACCGGCCGTGATGAGAAAAGTCACGCGATCAGTTTGTCGTGTCGGGTAAGCAGAAATTCCGCGCGGAACGCGATCTCATTCACTTTCCACAAACGTCCGATTCCTTCGTACCCGCACGCCAGCATTCCTTCTTCCGGTCCGATGAATTCGACGCCGCGCGCCTTAAGTCTCTCCAGGTTCTCCTGCGTTGCGGGATGCGTCCACATTTTTCCGTTCATCGCCGGCGCGATCAGAATCGGCGCGCGGGTGGCGAGCGCGATGGCCGCGAGCGGGTGACCCGCGAGACCGTGCGCGAGCTCACCGATTATGTGCGCAGTGCCGGGCGCGACCAGCAGCAAGTTCGCGCGGTCCGCAAGCTCAATGTGGCCCGGTCGCCAGCTTTCTTTCTCGTCGAAAAAGCTCGTCAGCACCGGATTTTTCGACAGGGTCTGCAACGTGAGCGGTGAAATAAATTCGGTCGCGTCGTGTGTCATCACCACGAACACTTCGTGACCTTGCTTGACCAGCAGACTCGCAAGCTCTGCAGATTTGTACGCGGCGATCGACCCCGTGACGCCGAGCACGACCGATTTTTTCGCCGCGGGAATAGGCAGGACTTTTCGCGCGCTGGTTTTCTCCGCCTTCCGCCTTGAATCTTTCTCGATCGCAGCCATATCGATCAATTTGGCGTCAGCCGCCTGCTCAAGAACACTTCAGCAGACATAATGTTGCGGACCTTCGCGAGATCATCTTCGATTGAACTGCTGACAATAGTGTAACGGTAATCGCGCCATAAATCCATTTCTCGCCTCGCTGTGGTGAGACGCGACTCGATCTGTTGCGCGGTTTCTGTTCCCCGTTTCGCCAATCGCCTGCGCAACTCTTCAACATCAGGAGGCATGATGAAGATGTCCGCCAATGCCTGCCTAACAATCGGATCGTCAGAATTGCGGATGGTGGCTGCTCCTTGCGTGTCGATGTCGATCAGAACGTCGAGACCGTTTTGTAAACTAGTCAGCACCGGTTCGCGTAATGTGCCGTAAAGATCTTCGTGCACCTTCGCGTGCTCCAAAAAATCGCCGGCTTCGATTCGTGCATGGAAATCTGCCGCGGAAACAAATCGGTAATGTTCGCCGTCAATTTCGCCGCCCCGCGGCGCTCGCGTCGTGCAGGACACGGAATAAAAAAACCTTCCGATTTTTCTCAGGGCTTGAACCAGAGTGGTCTTTCCCGCGCCTGAGGGAGCGGAAATGACGAAGAGAATTCCGTGACGGCTGAATTGATTACTCAAGATTTTGAACTTGCTCGCGGATCTTCTCCAGTTCGGCCTTGCACCCGATGACGCGCTGGGAGATTGCAGCGTCGTTCGCTTTCGCTCCGAGCGTGTTGAGTTCGCGGAAAATCTCCTGCGTGATGAATTCCAGCGTGCGCCCGACCGGGTCCTTGCTGCGCAAATGATGGGCAAATTGAGCAAGATGGCTTTCGAGTCGCGTCAGCTCCTCAGATACATCAGCGCGATCGGCGAAGAACGTAATTTCTTTCAGCACCCGTTCGTCGTCCTTGGGGAGCGGCAGCCCGGCTTTTTCCATGCGTTCGAGGAGCGCGGCGCGATATCGTTTCACCACGTCGGGATGCAGTGCGCGAACTTCTTTGAGTTTTTTTCGAATTGCTTTGAGACGGTGAATCAAGTCCTTGGCCAGATGTTTGCCTTCGCGCTCTCGCATTTTTATCAGATCCGCTAGCGCGGCGCGCAGAGCGCGTTCGACTGCCGGCCATGTATCTTCGGGATTGAGCGCTTCTTCCGGGAACCGCATCACGCCGGGCGCTTGCAAAATTGTGGTAATGGTGATTTCGCCCGGCGCGTTCAATTCTTTTTGCAACGTGCGCATCGCTTCATGATAGGAGCGGGCGAGTTCCGTATTGAGCGCTAGCTTCCGCGCGCCGTTCGCGCCGCTGTGAAGGCTTACCGTCGCGTTCGTGCGACCGCGTGAAATATTTTCGTTGATGGTCTGGCGTATACGCGGCTCGAGCTCGGCCAAATCGCGCGGCAGATTGATCACAACGTCGCTCTGTTTCCGGTTCACGGAATTTAGCTCGACAGTAAATTTTGTTCCGGCGTGATCGGTCTCACCGCGACCGTATCCAGTCATGCTTCGCATACGTCGAAAGGTTATCGCAGAGAAATATTCAAGGTTCAACGAGCGTTTGGATCAAGCTTTGCGCCGCGCGCCGGTGGGGTGAAGGCATTGCGACCTCCTCGAGCGATCTAAACCACTGCTGTCCGGGAGCGATTCGCTTCGGTACAGAGCGACGATACACAGACAGCGTGACTCGATAATGGGTGAATGGAAATACCGACTGGTAAACCGGGCGCGCCTGGAAACTCGACGGCTTTAAGCCGTCAAGTTTCAGTGGCGGCAACATCCACATGCCGCGCCAGCGGTGACGGGATTGCTCTAGCAGAATTCGCCCGTGCCTAACGATGAGTGCGTGCGTTTCGATGTGTCGCTTTGTCTGGGGTCTCGATTTCCTGACCGGAAGTGCAGCTGGATTTTTTGCCCGACAAAATGGTTGAACCGGGCAGAGATTGCAGTTGGGCTTTTCCGCTACGCAAATTAGCGCGCCAAGATCGAGGAGTGCGGAGTTGAAACCCGCGGCATCGGATCTTGGGAGAAGGCAAGTTGCATGTTGCCACAGCGTTCGCCAGCCCCGCTCGGAATCAATTGATTCGTGTAAATTGAAAAGCCGGGCCAAAACGCGGGCGGTGTTCGCTTCGACAATTGGAACGCGCTGATCGAACGCGAAGCTGGCTACGGCGTGCGCCGTGTATTTGCCGATGCCGGGGAGTTGCTGCATTTGCTCGATTGCACGGGGGAAGCGTCCATCGTATCGGTCCACAACAATTCTGGCCGTGGCGCGAAGGTTCCGCGCGCGAGCGTAATAGCCGAGGCCTTGCCACGCTCGAAGCACCTCGTTTTCCGATGCGCGTGCCAGTGAGGCGAAATTCGGAAACCTGCGGAGCCATGCGTTGTAATATGGGATGACGGTCGCCACCTGTGTTTGCTGGAGCATGAACTCGGAGACGAGGATTGCGTACGGGTTGCGCGTGCCGCGCCACGGGAGATCACGGCCGTGTCGACGATGCCAGCAAAGAAGTGAGCGCTGGAAAGCGCGGACGGTTTCTGGGGATTTCACGATTTGAAAGCAAACGTCCAACGTCCAACGCTCAACGTCCAACCTTCAATTCAGAAGGTAATTGAACATTGAGCGTTGAGCGTTGAGCGTTGGGCTTGAACTCCTATACCCACGCGCTCACGCAGGAACAGGTCGCGAAGCTGCGGGCTGTGCTCGAGCAGTCGGGATTCGAGTTCGCGCCGAAGGAGTGGACGATCTTTTTTGCGCAGAAGAACAAGCTGAGCGTGGCGGTTTATGAGAAGGGGCCGAAGGTGCTGGTGCAGGGCCGGGGCGTCGAGGAGTTCGTGCAATTCGAATTGGAGCCCAAAGTTCTGGGCGAAGCGAAGCTCGGCTATGAGGAAGTGCACTTGCCGAAAATGTTCGAGCCGCAT
>JBKPBJ010000270.1:0-3025 GCA_046726875.1 Verrucomicrobiota bacterium | reverse complement strand
AGCGTTTCATCTGAACGAGATTGATCTCCGTTGGCGGCCACGCCTGCGGAAAGAAGACAGTTGAGACAAAGACTGCGAGCAACCCGCAATGCCAACCCACACTGCGTGCAACTGCTCGGTTGATTTTGAAGATCTGGGGAGACAGAACGAGTGGCTTGGACCATGGGGGGAAAGGAAGATGTTAGATTAAATTTAACTGGTGTAAATACAATCCACGGAAATTCCGAAGGTCATTCACAGCACCCGTATGCGGCTTGGTCACAACAGAGCGAGGGTAAGAAGTTGAGGCAGTCCGCGCAATTAGACCTTAGGTTATTATACCTTGGTATATTATACTTTAGGCTAGCATGTGTCCCGTCAGTTGGGCGTTGGACGTTTCTGCTTCGAGCTCTTTTAGTCCTGCTGAATCGGCGAAAAGGCGAATGGGAACACAGACTTTTCGAAACGTTAAACCGTCGGAGTCCTAAAGCGGATTTCACACGCAGCCCTTTGGGTATGATGCGTCCTCCGATCGCTTTGAATCGCTTGCGTGTGCAATTAACCGTGTGGTTCGTTAAAATGCGAGCCATGCTACCAGTATAATTAAGTGCTATTTAGTTTTTTGATTTCGCTTCTCCTTCTGTAGTGAGTTTTGTTTTTTATTTTTTCTCCTGCGGCGGCCATTCCCGTAGCGATCCAAGACATTTGTAGTGGTTCGGGCGGCCGCTGCTGCGATCGCTCGGGGAAATTGCGATTTGGATTGGTGTTTCCATTTCTCACGCTCCTTCTACCGAATCTGCTAAGCGAAATTCTCGAAAATCTGCGGGTTGAAGGTGTGCTTCCAATCTCCATTTCCTACAAGGATCGAGGATAATAGATGAACGCAGCGTTTCCCCAATCGGGATGCTGCCCTGATTGAACGTCTGATTTTTACTTAGGGTAATGGGCGCGAATTCCCCTAGTGAATCGTTGAAATCATGACTAGGACGGCGGCATTCGTTCCAATCGATCGCGTATGAGCTGTAACCGCCTTACCGCGCGTATCGTCGTAGCCGCCTCGCTGCGCGAAGCGCTATGCTAAATTACGGATTGCGGGCGACGGATCGCCACTACAGAAAAACGCGCCGGACTACTACTTCTTCGCCCGGGTCTTTCGAACACGGGAGGTCGTCCAAGATTGGGCCGGCAATAGATTTTCCGCAGCCCACTCCCGGGCAAACTGCTTTAGCTCAGCCGCGCTGCGCAGGCCTAGTTTGCATTTAATTTTTTCGCGGTGTGTTTCGACGGTTTTCGGGCTGAGATGAAATTGCTCGGCAATCTCCTGTGTGCCATAAGATGCGCCGATAAGCTGAAAAATCTGAA
Source organism: Verrucomicrobiota bacterium (assembly GCA_046726875.1). GTDB lineage: Bacteria > Verrucomicrobiota > Verrucomicrobiia > Chthoniobacterales > UBA10450 > Udaeobacter. The sequence goes on along the minus strand of JBKPBJ010000270.1, from coordinate 1,684 downwards.
GCTCGCGATCCGACAGCCTTTCCAAGCCGACATGCGAGGCACCTGGTTTTTCTCGCAGGCTTCGCTGGACTACTGCGGCCGCGACCTTTTCGCTGAAATATAATTCACCGGCCAAGACTTTGCGCACTGCTCGCAGCACCTCGTTTGCGGCGTTTTCTTTCATGATATAACCAGAAGCGCCGGCGCGGAGCGCACGTTCGGCGAAAATCAACTCATCGAATTGCGAAAGGACGAGCACCTTTAGGTCGGGATGCTCGACCCGCAATGATTTGATCAGGTCAAGCGAATCGCCACCCTTCAGGCGCAAATCGAGAAGCATTAGATCGGGTTTGTATTGCTCGACGAGCCGCTTCGCGTCCAAGGTATTGTCCGCTGAGCTGGTGCAGGTGAGGTCCGGCTGGCCACAAATCAGTTGCATGAGGCCATCGCGCAGCACCGGATGATCCTCGACCACGATAACGCGCGATTTCTTTTGGATTTCTTCTCTCGGATTCATGGCAGGCCAAAAGCAGCCAGCTGCGGTTCCAGCGGCACGCGGCACCTGACAACTGTGCCTTCGCTACTTGATTGCACGTCGCATGAGCCGCCGATGCACTGCGCGCGGTAGCGCATGATGCGAAGACCCATCCCATTGCCGTTCGCGTTGGAGTCGAAACCTTTTCCGTTATCTCGTATCGTCAGCAGCATGACCTCATGATTGAAAGCGAGATTGATTTGCACCTCGCGAGCCGCGCCGTGCTCCACCGCGTTGTGCACTGCTTCCTGGGCAATCCGATAAAGTTGAGCCGCCATCGGCGGGCTGATCGGTAACGATGAACCTTCCGCCGTAACAGCGGCTTTAACAGAGCAATTCCGACTCACGCTTATGGCAAGCGATTTCAGCGCCGTCTTCAAATCTCCGACGCCGTCGGCCCCTTCGAGAGTGCGCGCAGTAAGTCGCGCCTGTCTGGCTGCATCATTAACAAGCTTGACAATCATACCGGCTTTGTCCGCTTCGCTGGGGCGTTCGCCGCGCAATTGTTCCTCGAGGAGTTTTGCGCATAACGCGATCCCCACCAATTGTTGCCCGACGCCGTCATGTAAATCATAAGCGATGCGCCGTTGCTCGCGTGCGCAGATGTCGATCACCTCACGCTCAAGGCGCGTGCGTTCTGACACCTCTCTCTCAAGCGATGCGGTCCTCTGTTGTCTCAACTGTTCAAGTTCATCGCGCTGCTCCTGGGCCTGCAACTCTGCCTGTTTTCGAGCAGTCACGTCCACGCTGACACCCAGAAGTCGGACCGGATCACCGGAGCTGTTTACCTGGACCGTGCCACGTGCCGTCATCCAGCGCACACTGCCGTTTGGAAGCACAACCCGAAATTCCGAATCGTAAACTTTCCGCTCCTCGATCGCGTTCTGAATTGCCTGTCGCACACGATCGCGATCCTCAGCATGCACTCGGGAAATAAAGTTTTCGAATCTAATTGCCCCAGAAGAAGGGAACCCCAAAAGCTCACGGCGTGCTGGGTTCACTCGGACCTCATCTTTACTTAAGTTCCACTCCCATACCCCAAAATTTGCGGAGTCCGCAGCCAGCGTGAGCCTCTCCTCGCTTTCTTTCAATTTGCGCGCGAACTGCGCCGCTCGAGCCATGTCGTTACTCAGCTCATAGCCCATCGCCGCGACGATCCCAGTATAGGTG
>JBKPBJ010000269.1:0-7073 GCA_046726875.1 Verrucomicrobiota bacterium | reverse complement strand
ACCTCGGAAATCCGGTTCGCGGGAAAACCGCCCTGCCGGGCGTGCTCGCGAATCAGTTCCTCGTTTGGTGCGATATAAACGCAATAAATCTTGTCATCCATCACGTAACTTTCGACCCACTGAATCCGTGGTCCGAGATTGCTGAGCACGGCGCAGGACTTTTGCGAGATAGCCTGGAGCTGTTCGCGCGACAGTTTTCCGACATCAGGGATTTCTCTTTCGATGACGTACTTTGGCATATGTGATTGCTAGCTAAAGCCTGCCCAGCTCTGGCGTCAATTTATAAGGCTATCAGATTCGCGATCGCCGGGATTGCGATGCTCAGCCATTGGCGGCAAAATCTCTCCCGCGCGTGACTCTCAAACATGACTCGGATAGGCACCCGCGATCGTTTTCCCCAAGGCATCATCACCGACACGGAGACGCCGGCTCTCGGAATCTAGAAAATGGAACGCTTATTCAGATTGTCTGAACACCAAACGACGCTTCGAACTGAGGTGCTCGCGGGCGTGACGACGTTTCTGACCATGGCTTACATCATCTTCGTTCAGCCGGCGGTGCTCTCCGGGAAAATGTTCGGCACGGATACGGGCCTGGAGTTTGGGGCCGTCACGACAGCAACCTGTCTCTCAGCGGCGCTGGCGACAGCGATCATGGCTCTTTACGCGCGGTACCCGATCGCGCAGGCGCCCGGGATGGGTGAAAATTTCTTCTTTGTTTTTTCGGCGATCCCGGCCGCGACAACTGCAAGCTTCGCTAATGGATGGCAGGTCGCGCTTGGCGTGGTGTTCATTTCCGGTTTGCTCTTTTTGGTTTTGTCGCTGATCGGACTTCGCGAGCTGATCTTCAATTCGATCAGCCCAAGCCTGAAGAACGGCATTGCCGCAGGGATTGGCCTTTTCATTGCATTCATCGGATTGCAGCAATCGGGTGTGATCGTCAAAGATCCTGGCACGGCTGTAAAACTGAACGCGCACTTTGCGTCGCCCGATTTAATTGTTTTTTTCGTTGGCGTGCTGACGACGGCAGTCCTGCATGCGCGCCGCGTCCGCGCCTCTATTCTCTGGGGCATTTTCGTCGCTACAGTATTGGCGTGTCTGCTTAAGATCACGTTGCCGTACATGCCGGCCGGCGTTTCCTCGGCGCGGAACGTAAGTGAATCGATGCTTGCGACTCGTTTTGAATTCGCGGAGGCGGTCGTTGCTCCGCCTCCTTCGCTTGGACCAACATTTCTGAAAATGGATATCGCACACGCGCTGACGCCTCCGATGTTGCCGTTCGTTTTTGTTTTTCTTTTCATGCTCACGTTCGATGCGATCGGCACACTGATCGGCGTTTGCGAGCAAGCGGGATTCATGCGCGGCAATAAATTGCCTCGCGCGAAGCAGGCGATGGTCTCGGATGCAATCGGCACGGTGGCAGGCGCTGCGCTCGGCACCAGCACGGTCACGAGTTTTATCGAGAGCGCTGCGGGTGTGGAAGCCGGAGGACGAACAGGCCTAACGGGTTTGGTCGTTGCCGCGCTCTTCCTGGTTGCGTTATTTTTCAGCCCGTTGATCGCGATGATCGGCGCGTATCCGCCGATTACTGCCCCGGCTTTGACGATCGTCGGCGCGATGATGATGCAAAACGTGGCAAAAATTGACTGGAACGATTACACCGAATCGATCCCGGCATTCCTGATCACCGTTGGCATTCCATTCTCATATTCAATTGCCGACGGCCTAGCGCTTGGATTCATCAGCTACGCAGTCGTGAAAGGATTCAGCGGTCGCGCTGGCGAGATCAGCTGGCTTACTTACCTGCTCGCGATCGTGCTCGTGGTGTATTTCGTCTTTGTGCGAAGCCGAATGGGCTAGGGTAGGGACGCCGCGTTGTCCCGAAAGCTTTCGGGAGTCGGCGCAGCGCGCCGACCCTACCTCAGGCTTCTTCCGGCTCTGGTCCGAGCGACAGCGAAGATGCCGTGGCCGTTTTGACTGCTCCACGTCGCAACGTGGGAATGCGCCAGGCAAGCGCATCCCAGAAGTAGAAAGCGACGCAACTGAGCATCAAGACCGATGCATACGGCCGAATGCCGTGCAGCACGTCAATCGCGCGCAGCGTCGAGTCGAGTTTCTTATCGACCAGCATCACGTGGAAAATCATTGCTGTGCTTGCGGCCGAGATGATGAAATGAATGATGCTCAAGCGGATGTTCACGCCCAGGGCGACAGCGCTGACCACGGCGCCCCATACGAGATAGCGCTCGTGCATTTGACCGAGCAACGCAAACATCAGCAACCACGGCGTCGCTATCGAAATGAGCACACGTGGATCGCGATTTCGCAGATGTCGCGCCGCGCCGCGGGCGCACAATGCCACTGCACCCAGGAACAGCAGACGCAGCGTCCATTGCAGCGTGAGATGAAAATGAACCGATCCGAATTGAGCTGATAGCAAATCGTCTTTTAAGGACCAACCAGCGGCGGCGAGCAGAGATGCAAGGTTGTAGCACGAGCTGATGAAAAGATACGGATAATGCTTGGTCCCATAGAGAAAACCGATCTCAAACCACGCGAAGGTGCCGCCGGCGAATGCGCCGATTACGAATGCGGCGCACCCGAGAATTCCGGCGAGGAATGCACCTCCATGCGGCAAGTTGTACCGCAAGGCGACCAAAAGACTGAGACTAGCGATAGCGGCGAACGCGATCCAAGCCTCGGGGGTTCGTAGAAGCCAGGGTGAAGCTATTAGCGCCGCGGTTGCGGTGAATCCGGCAAGCACGCGCAGCGCGCTTATCCATTTTTTTTGCCACAACGGCCAGAGAAGAAAAAGCGGCGCAACGAACAACAGCTGTCCTTTGAGCATTGCGCCGGTGGCTAGCAAAAATCCGCACCAGAACCAGCGATTTTTTAAAGCGGCGAGCGCAGCGAAAAGATAAAACGGCAGAATCCAGACGTCCCACTGCGGCCACCCGTGGGCATCGAGGATCATCGATGGTTCGAGCCACGCCGCGCTTGCTGCGGCGAGACCGCAGATTGAGGCGCGCTGTTCTCGTGATAACCAAGCCGGCCAGGTTGAGTGCGCGCGTGATGAGCGTCGCACACATAAGCGAACGAGGAAGAAAATCGCCGCGGCGGAAACCAGTTCGCAGGCCATGTTAATTTTCAACAGAGGGTTAACAAGTTTCGGATGTTCGTTGTCGATCCACGGAAATCCATCGCGGACTTGTTTGCTCCAGATAGCCATTGCCAGGAGTCGCAGCGGCGGATAATCCAGCCCGTAATCCTTCTTGTACGCTTCTTCTTTTACTCGATCGTAAAGCGCCAGATAACCACGGAACAAACCTGTCCACGAATTGGCAGACGCGTCATCGGGCGATAAGCGGCGCGCTTCTTTCAGGGTCTCTTGTCCCCAGTAGAAAGCATTGACGATGTCGTGCTGATAACGGACGTGCCTGGTGTTTTCGCCGATCGAGCGACGAAGCTGAACACCACCCAGAAACAGCGCGAGAATGAAAAGAATCCCGAGGATGCGGAAGCCAATTTCACGAGCCCGCGGCGAAACTATTGGATGGCCCAGAAGCGATTGCGCGATCATTCCCCAAAAAACAAAAACACGAAACCCGATTCGACAGTTTCAAACACAATGTGTTCGAAACTGCGCTTCGGTTATTCGCACCTCGTCTCACCGACAGTCGTATGACCGCCGTAAAAACGCTCCTGAAGTCTCAAGCCGGCGGGCTTTGGCTATGGCGTAAGGTTGTACACCACAGTGTGCACCGCTCGCCTTGTGCCTTTGACCACACTGTGCGCAACGTTCTTTGCTGTAATCGCAGTGTTTTTCGCCACGTGCCTGGCTGTACGGACAGGCCCCGCTTGAACGCTGCCAGCGCAAACGGCGAACGCGAGAATGACTGAAACCAACGCTTTCATGGTACTTAAATTTCGTAACTGAGGCATCGCGTGCGCTTATGCGCAGGCGCAATCAAGCGATTTGCCAGTTGCCTGAACAGAATCGCCGCGCAAAATATACGCCCGCACTCTTTCATCTAGCGATCCAGCGTAGCTCAGTGGTAGAGTCCCGACGGAGTCGGGATTAACCGATTGGCAGTTGCCTCGATCTGATGGTGCGCGAAGATATGCACTTCGAGTTTTTTTCAGAGGCGATCCAGCGTAGCTCAGTGGTAGAGCGGTCGGCTGTTAACCGATTGGTCGTAGGTTCGAATCCTACCGCTGGAGCCATTCTGTATGTTTTTCGTGTACGTTCTCCAAAATCCCGCTGGTCATTTCTATATTGGCCACACGGATAATCTCGGAAACCGAGTCGCCAGCGTTAATCGAACCGACAAAATCCGCGGCAAATTTACACGGAAAAACGGCCCATGGATGTTGGTCTGTCAATGACGGACATCAATCTACTGCGCTGGTTAGCCCTACGCACCCTTGAACTGCAGGGGGATACTGAACAAGTGCAACGCTTTGCGAAAACCAGGCTTCTTCAAGACATGGGCTTGTCTTCTTCTTGGCACCTTTGGATACGCCCGGCGAACGATGACTGTACGGGTTTTCTTTCTGAATTTCTAGCGCTGCGTGGGATTCAATCGCTCGAGATTAAAGACTGGGCCGGCGCTGGTTTTTCTCGGCTCATAGCCCAGTGTTTTCCAACTTCTTGAGAGGTTCGAATTCCGCGCGCACGGTTCACACGACTACCCTGAATGCCTGGTCAGGCGGCGTTGGATGTAATTTCCGATGTGCTGCTATTCGGTCGGCTGTGGTCCGACGAGCCAAATGCAGTCAGCAACGCAATCGGATACGCGGAGCACCGCAGCCGCTCACATGATGCCGTCATCCGCGTTTACGATGACTCAGGCAACGTGATTGAGACGCACGAGCACACACGCCACGTGCACATGAACGACTCATAGCTTTTAAGCTTGACAAGCTGGCCGCTTTTTTCGCAAAGGATATTTAACGGACCTGAACTGGGCGGAGAACGCTTCTTCCCAGCCGGCTTCTTCTTCCCCTTTTTCAGCTCGCAGAATTAATGCACTGGGAGAAAAGAAAGAGCATATGAAAGAGAATCCGCCCCCAAAGCAATCGAAAGAGCGCCGACTCGCAAACACCATCGGAGACAAGAAACGCGTGGCCAGGTATGGGAGGTACGTCAGTTTCATCGGGTTGGCCATGGCTCCGGTGGTTTTAGTCTCGTTCTTGATCAAACCTCACCGACTGGACTGGCTGCCAGTGGCTTTCCAATGGTGCCTCGTCATGCTTGCGTTCTTGAGCGCGCTCTACATTTATTGGCGTGATCGTGCTTCCTTGGTCGAGGCCGCTTTGGCTGAAGTCGACCTTCTACGACCCGGGGCACTGGTGGGGAGTCATCCTGCCGTTCGCCATCACCGTATACATTGCTTGCATGGCAACTGGGGGCTTCGCGATTGTCAGCGGGTTCCTCTACCTTCGCGGCCTGGGGACGACGAGCCCCGAACACGCGCTTACGGACCCGTTCAACGATTGTTGGGCCTACTATATCTGGGGATTTCTAAACGCGATCCCAGTCCTAGACATCCCGCAGACGCTCGGATGGGAGATGCGCTTCCGTTTCACCGACCATATCAATCCGGTGCTCCTTCTCTTTTACAAACTCGCTCTCATCGGACCGATGATCGCGACGGGCAAATTGATCTGGCGAGACGTGCGGCGCCGCGAGGATCCAACCGGACATCTCCAGAGATCAACAGTTAACTAGAGATCATAGCGGTTTGGTTCTAATCTCCGATGCGCTGCCATTCGGTCGGCTGTGGTATGGCGATACTAACGCTGTCGCCAACGCAGTCGGCAACGCGGAACACTACAGCCGCTCATATGATGCCGTGATTCGCGTCTATGATGACGCTGGCAATGTGATCGAAACGCACGAATACAAGGGCGATTTCAAAGAGTGGTAGTAACTCGACAGCTTTACTGATCGTTCAGAACCGTTTGCGGTGCAGATTTGCCCACTTCAAGCTGGGCACTCACTTTCTGTAGGCCCGCAGTAAGCGCTTCAATTTGCTTCTCCATCTGCTCGACCTTGCGATGCTCTTTGAGAAACTCGTTGAGCAACATTGCGTTCACTGCGTCATAGCGCACCGTGTACGGTTTTCCGTCGGCATCGTAAATCACAAGGTCGGGATTTACCTCGGCAACTTCCTCGGCGATCAAACCAAACTGCGGCGTCGTGTCCTTGTGAATCTTGTACCGAAAACTCACCGGCTTGAGCGCCAGGATGGCTTCGCTGGCTTTGTCTATCGGCTGAATCTCCCTCTTAAACCGGCGCGACGAACTCATCGTGCCGAGCTGATGGGCCGAGTCGATGAACACTGGGATGGCGTCGGCGACTGCCGTTGTGACCCCGCGAATGTTGCCGATAAAGCAACTGCTGACCACGTCTGAACCGCCGGTGCCTATAACGATAACGTTACTGGCTGTGTGGACACCTAACCCGGCGCTGGCGCCCAACGCCGTGTTACCATCGCCGGTACTGTTCGCCAGGGCGGCATTGCCGACAGCCGTGTTGGCGAAGCCGTGATCGTTGACAACCAGGGCATCGAAACCCACGGCAGTGTTTGCGTTGCCGATGGTGTTGGAACCGAGCGCATCAAAACCTATAGCTGTGTTAGTGAAGCCAGTCATGTTGTTAAAGAGCGCACTGTCACCGATGGCTGTGTTGTCGTCGCCCGATAGAGCGCCGACCGTTGTATTGCTAAAAAGTGCTTTAAACCCAGTGGCCGTATTTCCCGTGCCGTTTACGTTGCTAAAGAGCGCACTGTCACCGATGGCGGTGTTGTAGCTGGCGGTGTTGCGGTAGAGAGCATTAGTACCGATGGCTGTGTTGCTACTGCCCACCTGATTAAAAAGCAGAGCGTTAATCCCGTTGGCCGTGTTGCGCCTGCCGGTCTTATTGCTGAAGAGGGCTTCAAAACCGGTGGCGGTGTTGTAGTTGGCGGTGTTCAGAGCGAGCGCACCAGCGCCGATGGCCGTGTTGTCCACGCCGCCAATGTTGCCAAAGAGGGCACTAAGACCCACCGCCGTGTTGCTGCTGCCGGTAGT
>JBKPBJ010000268.1:0-4949 GCA_046726875.1 Verrucomicrobiota bacterium | reverse complement strand
TGCGCATTATCGCGCGGGCATTTCGAGAATTGACGATTTACCGCTCACGCTCGGCCACGAAATCGCGGGCCGCGTGGAGGAAGTCGGCAGTGATGTGACGCACCTCTCAGCGGGAGACCGCGTTTGCGTACATTATTTGGTCCACTGCGGAAGCTGCGAGTTTTGTGTGCGCGGATTGGAAGAGTTCTGTCACAGCGGGCAGATGATCGGCAAACATCGGGACGGCGGTTACGCGGAATTCATCAAAGTTCCCGGCGCGAATGCGTTTCCGCTTCCCACCGAGATTCCATTCGAAGTCGGCGCAATCATGATGTGCTCATCGGCAACTGCACTTCATGCTCTGAACAAAGCGCGCTTAAAAGCCGGCGAGTCGATTGCGATTTTTGGCTTCGGCGGACTCGGATTTTCGGCAATGCAATTGGCTCGCGCTTTCGATTGCGGGGCCGTCTACGTGGTTGAAATCAATCCTGCGAAACTGGCGTCAGCGGCAAACATGGGAGCGATGGCGATCGACGCCAGGTCCTCAGATCCGGTCGAGCAAATTAAAGGGGCAACCGCTGGAAGAGGAGTCGACGTTGCACTCGAATTGATCGGCTCTGCAAAGACCATGCGCCAGGCGGTGCTCTGCCTGCGCCCTCTCGGACGCGCCGCTCTTGTCGGATTAACGGCGGAGATGATGTCGATCCTTCCGTACACGGAATTGATCAACAAAGAAGCGGAGATCATCGGCGTCTCCGATCATCTCGCGACTGAACTTCCAGCACTCATCGAATTCGCACGCAATGGAAGACTTCGATTTCCGCCAGAGACATTGCGCGTTGTCGACCTCGACGCTGCCCAAATCAATGCGGCGCTAGACGCACTTCAGGATTCCATTGATCACGTCAGAACGATAATTGTTCCTTCGAAATGATCTCCTGCCTATGAACTGGGAAATGCTCGCAGCGCTGGCGCAATTGGCGGCCGTGTTTGTCGGAATTCCGTCGTTGATTTACCTCGCACTTCAGATTCGAGCGCAAACCAAAGAACGCCGCCAAGCCGCGGTCCACGCTCTCACTGAGCAATGGGGCGATGTTGCGGCAGCCGTGCACGATAACATTGAAACCGCAGCAATTTATCTGCACGGCATGCAGTCTTTCACCGATCTCGATCCTTTGTCCAAACTCAGGTTCAGCGCATTCTTCCATCGTCTGCTAAATGTCTTCGAGGGAATGTATTTTTCTCACTGCCAGGGAATCCTGGCCGATTCGTCGTGGGCTGCAGTCGAGCGAACGCTGAGCGATATGATTGCTTATCCTGGCCTGCAGCAATGGTGGGAAACTCGGCGTCACTGGCACACCGAAGAATTCGCCCGTGCCGTCGATGCGATTATTGCCCCCGGCGAGAAGCCGAAAGCGTACTCAACCTACGATCTCAGCAAGATTAGACCGCAAAGTGACAAGTGACCTATGACAACGGACGAGTTAACTAAATTCGCCGCGCGTTATGCACAGGCGTGGTGCAGCCAGGATCCGGAAAAGGTCGCTGCGTTTTATGCCAAGGGCGGCGCGATTAGCGTGAACGGCGGACCGCCGACATCCATCGTCGAGGTTGCGCACAGATTCTTGCGCGATTTTCCCGATATGGCCGTGACGTTCGACAAACTCGAATCTGGACCAGATGGAACGGCGTTTCATTGGACATTTACCGGAACGTATTCAGGAACAGAAAAACGCGTTCGCATTAGCGGTTACGAGCTGTGGAAGATTGACAATGCCGGCTTGATCGCCGAATCGAGCGGCCACTTCGATGCGGCGGACTACGAGCGCCAGCTAAAAGGAAGTGACCAGGAAATCAGTAACGAGTGACGAGAGAGCAACACCAAACTCTGCCGCCTCTCCTCCTCGACCGAGAAGAGAATGGAGCCGCGGGAATCCGCGACATGGCCGGAAAAGCCGTGAGGGCAGCGGTCGAGCGTTGCGGGAGCACGCGAGATACAATTGAGGTGAGGAGTCGCCCGATTTAACAATGTAACGATGTAACGATTTAACGGAGCGCCTTGCGCATGACCCTCAACGACCTCGCCAATCTCGGACAGATCATCGGCGCTGTTGCGGTCGTGATCTCGTTGTTCTATGTCGCTTCGCAAATTCGGCAGAACACAAACGCGGTTCGGTCGGCCACCGCTCAGACCGTGCACGAGCACTTCGCCAAATGGTATCACCTGGTTGCCGCCGACGATGAGCTTTCCCAAATCGTTGCGAAGGGATTGCGCGATTACGGATCGCTTTCCGAAAAGGAGAGAGTTCGTTTTATCGCGGCCTTCATGGCATTCCTGTCTTACTCGCAGAACGCATTTCTAAAATGGCGCGAAGGATTGCTCGCGTCGCCGCTGTGGATGGGCTGGCAGCATGTCATCATGAACCTCGTTGGAGCGCCGGGCGGTAGGGCATTTTGGAAAGACCGGGCTTATATGTTTGGCGATGAATTCCGGCGGTATATCGAAGACGACCTTATTAAAAGGGAACCGCACCCCGACGCGAAACCGATGGGCGCCTTTAGCATTGCTGGAGCAAATCCGGCCCACGAATCGCGCGAAACCACGCTAAACGCAGATATCTAAGGGCCGAGATCAGAAGTCAGACAGACTGGCGTTGTTTTTGTGTGTGTCGTGGGCTGACTGTTTTACCCAGCGTAATCGGCGACGGCTTTCGCGACATCAAGCGTCGAAGTGTTGCCGCCCTCGCCTCGGCGAGTCCGTGCAGTTGCCGGACATGTTGTAGAGCCGAATTTTGCCACCTTACGCCGCGTAGTCTGCGATTGCCTTCGCAACATCGAGTGTCGAATCCTTACCGCCCATGTCATACGTGCGCACTTTGCCTTCCTTGATAACGCGAGCGACGGCGCTTTCCAGGCGTGTGGCCATGTCGTTTTCTTTGAGCCAGTCGAGCATCAGCTTCGCGGTTAAAAGCATGGCGATCGGATTGACTTTGTATTGGCTGGCGTATTTCGGCGCGGAGCCGTGCGTCGGTTCGAACACGGCGTAGTTGTCGCCGAGGTTTGCGCTCGGCGCGAAGCCGAGGCCGCCAACCAGACCGGCGCAAAGATCACTGACGATGTCGCCGAACATGTTTTCCGCTACGAGTACAGAGTAGTCTTGCGGATTCTTGAACATCCACATGCAGATCGCGTCGATGTTCACTTCGTCTGCCCACATGTCGGGGTAAGCCTTGGCCACGTCGCGGAAACAACGCGTCATTAATCCGCCGGTCTCGCGCAGCACATTCGGTTTTTCGATTAGCGTCACACGTTTGCGCCCGGTTTTCTTGGCGTAATCGAATGCCTGTTTGCAGATGTTGGTGCAACCTTGCACACTCATGATGCGAGTGGAAAGCGCGATGTTTTCCAACCCGGCCTTGTCCTTCCACTTCTTCATTTTCGGATTTGCACACAGCGCGGTGTAAACCGACTCCGGCAACGGGAAAAACTCCACGCCGCCGTACATCCCTTCGGTGTTTTCTCGAAACACGACTTGATCGATCGGCACGTCTTCACCGCTCGGATTCGTGATCTTGTTACCGCGGTAATTCAGCGGGTTGCCCGGATAACTCTTACACGGGCGCATGTTAGTGTGGAGATTGAAAAGCTGACGCAGTCCCACGATAGGCGAAAAATAGGAGAGTCCTTTGCCTTTGAGTTCCGGACTCAGCTCTTCCTTCGCCTTATCCTGTGGCTTGCTGGTGATGGCGCCGAATAGCGCGCAGGTCGTGTCCTTGAGCGCTTTGACCGTGCGATCCGGAAGCGCGTTACCTTCCTTGCACCAAAATCCCCAGCCTATGTCGCAGGGGACGTACTCCGCATCAAAGTTCATCCGATCGAGAACGATGCGCGTTGCTTCCATCACATCGTTACCCACGCCGTCGCCCGGCATCCACGCAATTCTGTATTTAGCCATAGGAAGGCGACTTTATCGGCGAGATTTCAGCCTGCAACTCCCAGCAACCTTCAGTAATTCACCACAGAGGTCACGGAGTTCACAGAGAATTCGAAGCCCTGTTTCTCCGTGTTCTCTGCGTGCTCTGCGGCAAAAATTAGGTTTTCGCGCGGAGACGTGACGCAACGAGCTTCTCGGCGCCGCCGGCAACGATCAGTTCCTGCGCGGCGGGACTGAGCGGCGGGAAAGGGAAGGATTTTCCGCCAACTTTGAGAACAGATTTTGCGTAATCGATTGTGATCTCCGGGCCGACCGTTGTTGCTGCGCGATCGGTCAGTGCGGCGCGAAGGTGCGTGACTAGCTCTGGGCATTCAAAGACGACGAAGCCGTTATTGAATGCGTTGCGCTTGTAGGTCTCGGAAAAACTGCCGGCGATGACGCAGGGAATTCCTTTGAACTTCAGCGCGGTCGCTGCTTGCTCGCGGCTCGAGCCAGTGCCGAAATTAAATCCTGCAACGATGACATCGCCCTTTTGGTAGAGCGCATTGAAATTCAGATCATAATTTTCAAATGTTACCGCGGCCATCTGCTCAGGCGTCATGTCGTCGCGGTAGGTGTGTTTACCTGCGTAAATGCCGTCAGTGTTCAAATTGTCTTTGTCGATAAAGAGAACCCGGGCGCGCACGCTCGCCGGAAAACCTTCCATGATGTGCACCGACGCCGCCGATCTCGGTTTTTTCTCGGGTCGTCGGGTGGCGGTGCCGGCTGGGCGCTCGCTGAAGGCTGTCGGCGCGGAAATGAACCCAGCCAACGCGCTGGCGGCTACGACAGCGGGCGAGGCCAGATACACGAACGCGTCGCGATCGCCCATGCGCCCTTTGAAATTTCGATTGGTGGCGCTGATTGCAGTCTCGCCTTTCTCCACGAGTCCGCGACCGAGTCCAATGCACGCACCGCAACCGGGCGGCAACGGAATTGCGCCAGCACCAATCAGCGTCTGCCAGTCACCAGTGGACTCGGCGCGCGCCTGCGTCTC
>JBKPBJ010000267.1:0-10236 GCA_046726875.1 Verrucomicrobiota bacterium | reverse complement strand
CGCAAAGAAATTCCCGAGTTTCCAATTGCTGACGCAGCATGAAGTGATTGATCTGACGTTCGATCAGCAGCGCGTGACCGGCGTGCACGCGAAAACTCCACGGGGCGAATTGGAAATTCGCGCCGAGCTGATCATCGGCGCAGACGGACGGCATTCGATCATTCAAGCGTGCGCTGGGCTGGAGCGACAAGAGTTCGGCGTCCCGATCGACGTGCTGTGGATGCGGATCTCAAAGAAGCCTGACGATCCTCAGCAATCACTCGGCTTCTTTCAGCAAGGCAGGCTGCTCGTGTTGCTCGACCGCGGTGATTACTGGCAATGCGGCTTTGTAATCCCCAAGGGCGCCTTCGATGATACGAAAGCACGCGGTCTCCAGCAATTTCAAAACGACATTGTCAGCTTCGCCGGATTTCTCCGCGACCGCGTGGCAGAACTCGATGATTGGTCCAAAATCAGATTACTCACGGTGCAAATTAATCGTCTTCGTGAGTGGTACCGCGACGGACTGCTTTGCATCGGCGATTCTGCCCATGCAATGTCACCGGCAGGCGGCGTGGGCATCAATCTCGCTATTCAGGATGCCGTCGCGACTGCAAATTTGCTGGCCGAAAAATTGCAAACCGGTCCGGTTTCCGTTGACGATCTGCGCAAAGTGCAGGCGCGCCGCCAATGGCCGACGCGACTCATTCAGGGAATGCAGGTGTTCATTCATCGGCGCATTGCGACGGGCCGAACGTCCGGTCGCAAAGAGTCGTTGCCCTTTGTGGTTCGCCTACTGAAATGGTTTCCGGTTCTGCGACAAATTCCCGCCCGGTTCATTGGAATCGGACCGCGTCCGGAGCATTACTGTAGCCGAGGGCGTTGACCTAGGCCTGCGCTGGAGCGTGCATACATCTCTTGCCGGGGTCACCGCCCCCGGCTACAACTGCGCATCTTACCGACGGATGAAAGAATCGTCTTCAGTCCTTGCGTCGGCCGGCGTTCCGTTTCCGTCGGCTAATCCCGCAGCGTCACAATTGCTCAGCGCATTGGAATTCCTGTTCGGCGCGTTCATTGTGATTGGTCACAACGTTTTCCACATTGTGCCGAATGAAGTGATCGTCCTTTCTGTACTTGGCTTGATTTCCATCCGGCTGCGCGACGGCAACTGGTCTGCGATGGGACTCAAACGACCAGCGTCGTGGCGGCGGATTTCTATAATTGCGCTTGGCGCTGCGATCTTGCGCATTTTGCTCGGACAATTCCTAATCGAACCTGTGACCGGCTTTTTCTGGCCGAAACCGACCGCGCCAGCCCTGGCGAATGAGATTACCGGAAATGCGAAGATTGCGCTGCTTGCTTTGCTTGTTGTGTGGACGGTTGCTGCTTTCGGTGAAGAAATCGCGTATCGAGGATATCTTCTTACGCGTGCAGCTGATATCGGAGGCAGATCAACAACAGCTTATTGGATCGGGATTGTGGTCGTTTCAATCTTGTTTGGATACGGGCATTATTACAAAGGTCCGGCTGGAATCGTTGATTCCGGAATTGCGGGCGTGATTCTGGGAACAACCTATATGCTGGCTGGGCGCAACCTTTGGGCCTGCATCCTAGCTCACGGATTCGTTGACACATTTGGCGTCATCGACGCCTTTTTCGGATGGTCGAACTAGCTGGCTCACCTAATCTCGATGCGATCCGCGCCGCGCATCAGCGGATTCGCCCATACATTCATCGCACGCCGGTGTTGACGAGTTCGCGATTGGATGCGGCGAGCGGAGCGTCACTGTTTTTTAAGTGCGAGAATTTTCAGAAGGTCGGTGCCTTCAAGGCACGCGGTGCAACGAATGCCGTTTTTGTCCTTGATGACGAAGTTGCGCGGCGCGGCGTAGCGACACATTCGTCTGGTAATCATGGTGCAGCAGTGGCGCGTGCGGCGAAGCTGCGCGGCGTTCCTGCGTACATAGTCATGCCCTCAAACTCGGCGAAAGTGAAGATGCGTGCAGTCGAAGGCTACGGCGCGCAGGTTGTCTTTTGCGAACCAACGGAAGAGGCGCGCGAAATTAAATGCGCAGAGGTGATCAATACAACCGGCGCGACGTTGATTCATTCGTTCGAAAACGAGCACGTGATAGCGGGGCAGGGGACAGCAGCGATGGAACTGCTCGAAAATATTCCTGATCTGGATGTGGTCATGTGTCCGGTCGGCGGTGGCGGCCTGTTATCCGGCACAGCGCTCGCCGCGAAATCGATGCGGCCGCAGATCAAAGTGATCGCGGTCGAGCCGGCCAATGCCGACGACGCGACGCAATCGTTTCGCGCCGGGCGACGGCTTGTGACTGAGAAAAAGTTCACCATTGCTGATGGCCTGCGGACGAACATTGGCGAGCCGAATTTTGCGATTGTTCAGCGATATGTAGATGACATCGTCACCGTAAGCGAGGAAGCGATCATTACGTCGATGCGCACGATTTGGGAGACCATGAAGATTGTGATCGAGCCATCAGCGGCGGTTCCCTACGCTGCCGTGATGCAAAACAAAGCCGACGTTCGAGAAAAACGCGTCGGTATCATCCTGACTGGCGGCAATGTCGATCTGGACGCTCTGCCGTGGAACTGTAGCCGGGACCGGCTTGTCACGCCGTAGTCCCGCGACTGCGGGACGAAGGCGGATGATCCCGGGCGGCCGGCATCAACGATGCCGGCTACAACAACCAGATTTCGACGGTTTGCCGTGGAATTTGTAGAGGCAGCCGTGCCGGCTGCATGATATCGATTCGTCGAACCGACGCGCCTATTCTAGAGCAGACGAGCAGGAGCAGGAGCATGAGGACGATCACGAGTAAGAAAAGCGGATGATGATCTTCTTCTTGTTTTTCATCGCCACTGTTCTGGCGGGAACAATCAACGCATTGGCCGGTGGCGGCGGACTGATCACCTTCCCCTTGCTAATGCTCGTGGTACCGCCCGTGACTGCCGACGCCACCAGCGCGGTTGCTCTGTTCTTTGCGTATCCCACGGCTGTGTGGCGCACCCGGAGCCAGTTGGCAGGTTTCCTCGGTGGCGGATGGTTATGGCTGCTTCTGATTCCAAGTGTGCTCGGCGGTTTGATCGGAGCTTTGCTGCTAAGCCGGACCGGCAATCGCAACTTTATTCAGTTAGTACCGTGGTTGGTGTTAGTCGCCACTGTTATCATTGTGTTGCGGCCGATCCTGGTTCGACACGACGAAACTGGTAGCGTGCACCCGGACATCACGGTGGCGTTATGGCCTGTCGCAATTACGGGCATTTTTCTGGTGGCATTGTACGGCGGCTACTTCGGCGCCGGGATTGGCATCCTCATGATCGGCGCCCTGAGTTTTATCTCGCGTGGCGATATTCGGCATGTGGTTGCGCTCAAGAACTTCCTCAATCTTTGCATGCGAGGAGTGGCGATCCTGGTGCTCGTGCTCGAAGGTAATGTGGACTGGAATTACGGGGTGCCGATGGCGATCGGTGGTCTTGTTGGCGGCTACATTGGGGGAATGGTATCGCATCGCGCGAACCGTACAGTTGTTCGCTCCATCGTTATCGCGATTGGTTTTGCCGCGTCAGCCTACTACTTTTGGAAGTTGTACGGTCCGGGAATCATGCGGATCGGAGGCGAGTAGCTGCTAAAGCGGACATCAGAAGTCAGAGGTCAGAGGTCGGAGGTCGCAAACAGTGTTTTTCTGCGCGGGGAGGGAACCATCTACCGCCCTAGAACCGAAACCTGTATTCGGAGAGGGGCAATCACGTATGAAAGGGTTAACTGTAATCATAGCCGCATTCGTTTTGGTGTTCGGCACCATTGCGTCCCGCGCATCCAACGTGGATAGGATTTCGGCGGCAACCGGAGTTCCTGTCGCTACGTTGCAGACAGAAAGAGCATCGACCGGGCTTGGCTGGGGCAGCTTGGAGAAAGCGCACCTGCTGGCGAACGCCACTGGCCAGAGCTTCGACAATATTGTCGCGCTGCATCAAGGGGGCCAAGGCTGGGGTAAAATTGCGCACGACAACGGGCTCAAACTTGGCAGGCTCGTGAGCGACGCTCACCGGTCGAATCAGGCGAGCATGCATGCGCAGAATACCAACGAGGTCCATGGCAAGAGCACGACGGTCCACGGCAAACGCACGGCTGTTCACGGTAAGAATGCCACCACGATTCATGGCAGGAGCGCGACGACTCATGGGAGAGGGCACACCGCTAAGATGAGTGATAGACGAGGCGGGTTCAGCTCGACGCGGCATGTCGGTCACGGCTCAGCCTTTAGATCCGGTTTCAGCGGGTTCCGCGGCGGTACGCATTCCATGGGGCACATGAGCGGATCTCATGGCATGGGCTCAATGGGCCACGGTGGTGGCCACGGTCGGTAGAGAATGCGTTAAACCTCCGTAGCCGCCCAGAACTTTGCGAAGGCGCGTGGCCAACTTCGATCAATAACACTGTCCCGAGCGGAATTCGCCATGCGGTCGCGCAGCACTCGGTCAGTGACGAGCGATCGAATCGCGCGTGTGAAGTCTTCGACGTCATGTGACCTGGTGATCAGACCGTTGGCCTTGTCCACTACTAATTCTTTCGGGCCACCGGAATCGGAAACGACGACTGGCAATCCGCACGCCTGTGCTTCGAGGATTACATTGCCGAACGTGTCAGTGGTGCTGGGAAAAACGAAGATATCCGCCGACGCATATGCGGTGGCCAATTCTGTGCCCCTGAGATACCCGGTAAAGAACGCTTCAGGCAAAGATTTCGCGAGCGCTTCGGAATATGGGCCGTGACCGACGATAAAAAGTTGAACAGGCAGTCCGTCGTTGCGCAGACGGCGATAAGCGGTCGCCAAAAGATCGAGGTCTTTCTCTTTTGAAATGCGGCCAACATAGAGCAGGCGAACCTCGCCGTTGGACGCACCAAATTTTTCGAAAAACGCGGAGTCGCGTCGGGCCGGATGAAATAGTTCGGTGTCGAGGCCGCGGGGCAAAATTTTCAGTTTCGCCGCGTCGAATCCGCGTTTAATCCAGCTTTGCCTGTACTCTTCGGAATTAACAAAAACAGTGTCGAGCTGCCCATAGAACCAATGCATGTACCGCCACGCCACGCTTTCAAGAAAACTGTCCTCAGTCAGGATTCGGATGTATTGCGGAAAATCGGTGTGGTAAATGCCACTGGTTTGCAGGTTGAGCATTTTAGCCGCGAGCAGCGCTGTTAATCCAACCGGACCGGGCGTGCTGATGATGATCTCGGTGAATCTTTCCCGCTGGACGTAATCCAGCATCTGCAGAACCGGCGGGAAACTCAGTTTTTGCAGTTCGTATTCGGGTAACTCGAATTCGCCGATCGGCAGGAAATTTTTGATTGGGATACCGGAAAGTTGCAGGTCGCTGCGCGAAGCAACAACGACCAGTTCCTTTCCCGCAGCGGCTCCGGCGGCAGTCATTTTCCGAATCGTCGTCGCCACCCCATTGACGTCGTCGAGGGTATCTGTGAACCAGGCGCGCTTACGATTTTGCAACGCGAGTGGAACTTCGCCGGTCAACTCTTTTAAAATTTTTCGCAACCATCTTCGCGAAGGGGCCTGACTGTGAAACCCATAGATGTACGGCGTCAGGATTACGAGGATCGGCGCAATTGCGCTGAGAGCCTGCATGCTCTCCACCATGTTGCCGCTGCTGATTTGTTGTACGAATTTATTGAAGAATCGAAACGCGAGTTGTTCGGCAACCATGTTCGCCATGAGAAAGGTGCGCCGCTCCGGTTCGCTTACCTTGTCCATTTGTGCGGCAAGTTTCGCCTTCACTTCCGGCCGCGCGAAATAGCCGGAAAGCTCTTTCCATAGCGAGACGTTGGCGGGTTTGGCAAAATCGAAAATCTTTCCCGACAGAACACCTTGCACGATGAATTCCGTTTTTTCTTTCAGCGTGAACTCCGTCGGGGCACGGCCCTCCATGAAACGCGAGAACATCTTCTCCAGCAGCGCCCCACCGGGGCCGAGCTTTTCGTGAAAACGGTCCTGGATGAAGCAGGCGACGGTGTTGTAAAAGCCGTGCGACAGAATTAACGGCGTTCCGCCCTGGCCGCATGGGGTGCAATTACCATTCCGAACCAGTTTCAGAAATTGTTCGGCAGACTTCGCAGCAGGCGTTTCTGTAAAAGCTGAGGCGACGAATTGACCGCCGTGATCATCGGAGCCGCCCACCAGGATTTTTCTCCATGGCTCAGCGTGGGTGGGCGCCACACCGTGACGATTTGCGAAAACGTCGATCTTCTCTGGCGTTAATTGCTTGAAAAGAGTCCGGGCCAGATCGCTCAGAAGCGCGTCACGCAAACCGTTGATACCCTCGAAATGTTTAAACAGAAGGATGAGCTGCTCAAGGTGCATTGCCTCGAGTTTGCCGTTCACACTGTATAACGGGTGCGCGACAGCGTGCGTGATCTGGGCACCCTGCAGGTACCGCTGCAGATCGAAAATGTTTTCGCGGACGCTTTCGATATCACGATGTTGCTGTTCTGAAATTCCCCACACCAAAATGTGCAGCTTGCAGGCGTCCTGCGGAAAGTAAGTGGTAACCTGCTCGCTGATAAAGCTCCGAGGCAAATGCGCAATTTCCAGGCAGCCATCGATCGAATCGTGATCGGTAATCGTCACGTAATCCATTCCGCGTTTGCGCAGTTGCTCATACAACTGCTTTGGATCGGAATAGCTGTCGGGAAAATCGAATCGGCGGAAAAGCCATTCTTCCGAGCGCGCACTATGTCGCGAGTGGATGTGTAAATCGCACCTGCTCACCTTATGTTCCTCGCTTCAACCTTTGTTCAGCAATCCAATTCTGATACGTCGTGGCGGTCCGCGCAGTTCTTGTTGCCGCAATGAAGCCAAGAATCTGTTTCCAAATAGTCGGCTGCGAATAATCGGGCGGATGAATGCTTATCCGCAAGAGCGCCTTGGTGTTCAACAAACGGAACAGTGCCGCGTTCCACGTGCAACTGAGTGCGCGCCGCCAATTGTTGTGAACGCTGTAAACCAGCGTCCTTGCAGGAAAAACATCTCCCGAACGGAGATCGCACACGCTGTGTACGCGCGTTGTGTATTCCAATTGCGCATCACGAACGGCTCGCTCTGCTTCATTTCCCAGCAACCACGCCGGTGCGATGAAACCGCGTGGCTTAAGTCCGTGCGCGCGGAATTCATCTCGTGCTGTTGTGATGCGCCGCAAAGCCTCTTCATAGCCCAAATCGTAAAACTCGCCTTCGTTCTGGGTATAAAATCTGGTCACGAATTTGTCGCGCAAACTTTCTTTTGCCTGAGACGGGCGTTCGTGAAAATATCCGTGAATGACAATTTCGTGCCCGTCTGCCTCCAGCGCTCGGAGCCATGTGACGAATCCAGGGTGTCTGGCGAACAGCCCCTCGTGGTGATAATCCGGTACGACAAGAACTGAACAGACCCGCACGCCGTGCGCGCTCAATTCTGAAACGATCGTGCTGGTGATTTGCTGAGTGCAAGGAGCGACGTCATGCAGAGACACGACAACAGAATCCGCCGCGGCGCCGGCGGTCGCAACGAGCGGAAGGAACTCGGTTGCCGCAATGGTACTCATGCCCGAAATTTTCTGTCTTTAAGCAGCTTTGAACAAGGCAAAAAGCTAAAAGGACGCAATTCTCGAGCGCCGTCGTAATGCAGAGACCGCCTCATTCAACGCGTCGCCGGATACTAATCGTATGCCGCCGTTATTCAGGTTTCGAATAGTTCATTACTCGATGCGCGCCGATTTTGATCGAGAGCTGCCGGGCACGCGTCCGATGAATTCTAGCCTGTCCCCATATTTACGATTACCCGAAACTCTGGTTCCGTCAGAGGCATCACTGAAAGGCGGGGTTGACGAACCAAGGCAATCCCTTTCAGCCGCGAATTGGCCTTGATCTCTCGAAGTGTAACTGGCCGTGCCAGTGGTTTAACTGCTGCAAGATCGACAGTGGACCAGTCGCCTTCTTTTGCCGTCCTGTCGGGATAGGCAGTCCGCGTCACTTTAGCAATTCCGACTACAGCCTTTTCGTCGCCGCTGTGATAGAACAGGACTTCATCGCTCAGTCGCATTGCGCGAAGATTATTTCGCGCAGTGAAATTCCGGACGCCGGTCCAGCTAGTCTTGCCTTCGGCAACAAAATCAGACCACGAATAGGAAGAGGGCTCCTGTTTCACCAGCCAGAAATTTTTCATCATTATAACGTAGCACAGGGCTTTCAGCCTGTGGGGCCAGCGGGAATCCTGCCTGCTGAATCAATCCCGCGTGGCCGGCAAGCCGTCCGCCCCTCCAGGCAAGATGGCTGTGCTACGCTGCGCGTTCGACATTTGAGCCGCTTTGTTTCACAATCCGCAAATGCCGCGGCTGCCGTTTATCACGTTCGAGGGATCGGAGGGAAGCGGAAAGTCCACACAGGCTGAAAGGCTCGCCGCGCGCCTTAAACAATGCGGCGTCCAGTGTATCCTGACGCGCGAACCCGGTGGCACGCCGATCGGCGAAAGTATCCGCGAGCTTCTGCAATTTGCTCCGCACAATTCAAACATGACGCCAGAGACCGAGTTGCTGCTTTTTGAGGCCAGTCGCAGCCAGCTCGTGCGCGAGGTAATTAAGCCCGCACTCGAACGTGGCATGTGTGTGATCGCCGATCGGTTCTTCGATTCCACGACTGTGTATCAAGGAGCGGCACGCAAATTGGATCGCGAGGTGATCGAGGGATTGAATGCGTTCGCCGTCGGCGACTGCGTCCCGGACATTACTTTCGTGCTCGATGTAAACGCCGCGACTGCTGAGTCGCGAATGCAGCGCATGCAGCGCCAAGCCGATCGGATGGAACAACAGCCCGCTGAATTTTATGAGCGTGTTCGTGAAGGATATCGCGCGCTCGCGGCGCGCGAGCCAAATCGCATTGTGCTAATCAACGGTTCGCGCGATCCAGATGAGATCGAAACGGAGATGTGGAAAAAACTCTGCTCGCGCTTTCCATTAATAGCCGCTGACAATGATTGACGAGACGGCGAAACGGCGAAACGGTGAAACGGCGCGCAAGCTAATTCGTCATTTCCGCGATCTGAAAGTCTATCAAAATGCGCTCGTGACCGGCCTTCGGGTTTATGAGCTGAGCAAGAAGTTTCCACCCGAGGAAAAGTATTCGCTAACCGACCAAATCCGGCGCTCTTCGCGATCAGTTTGCGCCAATCTTGCCGAGGCATGGCGAAAGCGCCGCTACGAAGCAGCGTTCATCGCAAAACTTAGCGACGCGGAGGGCGAAGCCGCGGAAACGCAGGTTCACTTGGAATTCGCGCTTCACCACAGCTATCTCGCTCGCAATGAGTTCGTGAGCGTTGACGACGCTTACGAGAAGATAATTGGCCAACTTGTAAAGATGATTGACCAGCCCGCGAAGTGGCTGATCAAAAATTCGCGGCATCATCTATGAGTTACCAATTCAAGGATGAAGTCCAAAAGAGCGACCTCGCCGGTTCGCCGGTTCGCCGGTTCGCCGACTCCTTCTGATCGACATGGCTTTCTCCCGTAGCACAGCACTCGAATATTTACGGCGCGCCTGTGAACAGAACCGGCTCGCGCATGCTTATTTGATCACGGGACCGTCGGGCAGTGGCAAGGAAGTGCTCGCAGCGGAGTTGGCCAGTCTTGTTAATGGCACACCGGCCAAGGATGTTTTTTCAGCCAAAGCTCGCGAGATTTTCGTTGCCCGGCCCGAATCGAAATCGCGGCGAATTTCAATTGAGCAAATCCGCGAGTTGGAGCACGCGCTGCAAATGCGCGCGGCAAACAGCCGAGGGAAGGTAGCAATCATTTCAGACGCCGACCGGCTCGGAGATGCGGCCGCAAACGCGTTTCTCAAAACTCTAGAAGAACCGCCAAAGGATTCGCTGTTGCTTCTGCTGAGCGCATTGCCCGAGGCACTGCCGGAAACCATCCTATCTCGGTGCATCGTCATTCCACTTGCGTCAGACGGCGAGGTTCAGAGCAAAAAAGAGGAAGAAAAACTCGTTAAATTGCTGCAACAAGCCTCCCGCCACACAACGTGGAACGTCCAGTTTGCCTATCGACTCGCTCAGGAATTTCAACAACTGCTCCGAGCCGTACGAGAGGAAGTGAAGCACGAAACTGACGAGGCCTTAAAACGGGAGCAAACGCGTTACAAGGATGCAACCGACGGCGCCTGGCTGGAGGAACGCGAGGAATACTTCA
>JBKPBJ010000266.1:0-17530 GCA_046726875.1 Verrucomicrobiota bacterium | reverse complement strand
GCTCGTCAGCTCGAAAACGTTCGACGACGCGGGGGTGTATCGTCTCGATCGGCATCGCGCCCTTGTCCAGACGGTTGATTTCTTCACGCCTATTGTGGACGACCCCTTTTCGTACGGCCAGATCGCAGCCGCCAACTCGCTCTCCGACATCTACGCCATGGGCGGCCGTCCGTTGACTGCGCTCAACATCATCGGTTTTCCTGATGATCTCGTTAGGCCAAGAATAGCTTCTTCGATTCTGCGCGGCGGTCTTGCCAAGGCGGCCGAGGTGGGATGCGTGATCATCGGTGGCCATTCCATTCGCAATCCGGAACCGATCTACGGCCTTGCGGTCACCGGGTTTGTTGACGTCCGACGGGTCACCACAAACGCAAATGCGCGTCCCGGCGACTTGCTCGTACTAACGAAGCCGTTGGGCACCGGTATCGCCACTACGGCCATCAAACGCGGAATAGCTTCGCGCACGCTAGAGAAAAATGTGATCGGCCTTATGTCAAAGATCAATACGGTCGGTGCCGAGTTGGCCGAGCTGGGGCTCGTGCGCGCCGCCACCGACATCACAGGCTACGGGCTGATAGGGCATCTGATCTCGTTGTGCCGGGCGAGTGGTGTGTCCGCCGACATCGATCACGGTGCTGTGCCGATGATCGACGATGAAATTCACCAACTAATTGATGTGGGCTGCGTCCCGCAAGGAACCCGGGATAATCTCAATGCGTCCACTGTGCTTGTCGATTGGTCGCGAACGGATGAGGCTCGCAGAATTCTCTTAACCGATGCGCAGACCAGCGGTGGATTACTGCTGTGCGTGGACGAAGCCAATCTGGAAAACGTGCTGAAGGTGCTGCGAAAAGCGCGCACCCCTTCCACCGCGCAAATTGGACGAATCGTACCCCGACGACGTCGCGGGCCATTGATATGCATGACCGAATGAGGTCTGACAAGCGACGCCGAATTCCGGCGGTGTCGCAGATCCTCGACGCGCTGGGCGATTCTGATTTGCCGCGGCGTTTCGTTGTCGAGGTTGTCCGCCGCAAACTGTCACAGATTCGTACGAGGCGCGCGGTCTCCGAATTCGAGACCATTGTCGCTGATGTCCGTCGCTCGCTCGATGAACTTCGCACCAGCAGACTTCAATCGGTCATCAACGGAACTGGAATTGTCATTCACACAAATTTCGGACGCGCCCCGCTTCCGAGCGAAGCCATGCACGCACTGAATGAAATCGGGGCAGCGTATTCGAATCTCGAATACGATCTCGCGAAAGGCGAACGCGGCGGGCGCGGCGTTTATGTCGAAACTGCGCTCGCGCTGCTTTGCCACGCCGAAGCTGCAGCAGTCGTCAACAATTGCGCAGCGGCGCTGGTGCTGATTACCCGCCATTTCATCCGGCAGAAACTCGACGGCTTTAAGCCGTCAAGTTTGCGGTCGAGCAAATCCGAAGTGATCATATCGCGCGGCGAACTGGTGCAAATCGGCGGTGGGTTTCGCATCGGCGAAATTCTCGAAGCGAGCGGCGCGACATTGCACGAGATCGGCGCGACCAACAAGACCACACTGGAAGATTACGTGCACGCTGTTGGACCGGAGACGGCGATGATCCTCAAAGTGCACCGCAGCAATTTTTTTATGAGCGGTTTTGTCGATTCGCCGTCTTCGAACGAGATCAGCGCGCTGGCGAGGAAGAAGCGGGTTCCGTTTGTCGAAGATCTCGGTAGCGGCGCAATCATCGCGACTCAACTGTTGGGAATTGCCGAGCATGAGCCAACTCCTGGTGACGCGTTGAAAGCCGGCGCTGATCTTGTTTGCTTCAGCGGCGATAAACTATTCGGCGGTCCGCAGGCGGGAATCATCGCTGGGAAAAAACGATTCCTCACCGCGCTAAAACGCGAACCGCTGTTTCGAGCTTTGCGCTGCGACAAGCTTTGTCTTGCCGCACTGCAAACCACCGTGGATCTTCACCTCGATCACAGGATCGGCGAAATCCCGGCGCTCGCGCTTCTACAAACTTCAGAGGACGCGTTGCGCGCCCGTGCCGCAGCGATCGCCTCGAATTTGGCGGATTTGCCAATGAAGATTGCAATCGGCCGCGGCAAAGCAAAAACAGGCGGAGGCACGTTGCCGAAGTCGAATGTGCCGTCCGTGACGATCGACATTCTCCCCAGAGATGCGTCACTGGCCGAATTCGCGGCGAGTCTTCGTGCGTCGAATCCGCGTGTGATCGGCTACATCGCAGACAACCGATTCAAACTCGATCTGCGCACAATTTTTTCCCAGCAAGACAAGGACGTGATCACCGCGGTTCGCTCAGCGTGCACGAAGTGATAACGCGTCATTTCATCATCGCCACAGCAGGCCACGTTGATCATGGCAAGAGCGCGCTTGTCAAAACGTTAACCGGTACCGATCCCGATCGTCTGCCGGAGGAAAAGAAAAGGCAGATCACAATCGATCTTGGTTTCGCCGAATTGAATCTAACCGCGCCGAACGGCGACAAAATTCGCGCGGGCATCGTTGATGTTCCCGGTCACGAGGATTTCGTCCGAAACATGATCGCCGGAGTTGGCTCAATCGATCTGGCACTGTTTGTCGTTGCGGCAGATGACGGCTGGATGCCTCAAAGCGAAGAGCATTTGCAAATCCTCAATTACCTGGGTGTGCAACGCGCTGTGATTGCGCTCACCAAGAGCGACCTGGGTCGAATCGACGTTGTCGCTAATCAAATTCGCGAACAACTCGCTGGCACACCTTTTGCAGGTTCGCCGATTGTTCCCACTTCTGTCCGGACCGGAACGGGCATTGACAAGCTGGTAAACACGCTGGCTAACGAACTCGCAAGAACGAAGCCGCAACGCGACATCTGCAAACCACGCTTGTTTATTGATCGGGTGTTCACGCTGCGTGGGATCGGCACAGTTGTGACGGGGACGCTAACTGGCGGATCATTAAGGTGCGGCCAGCAAATCGTCGTTTATCCAGCCAATCTCGAAACACGTATTCGTTCGATTCAGAGCTACGGCCATGAACTGGAAGTCGCGCAGCCCGGAATGCGCACCGCCGTCAATCTACCGGATCTCCGGGTCGATCAAATCAAGCGCGGCGACGTGGTGACGCTTCCGGGTCAGGGCGCGCCAACTTCGACTCTGACTGTGCTCATGGAAAAGCCGACGCGCCTCAACCGCGACAAGACCGTTACCTCTTCTCTGAAAAACGGATCGTCGATATACGTTCATCACGGTGCGTTGCGCGTCGCCTCCAGGGTTAGGTTCCATGAAAATGGACCTCTCGAGGTAGGCAAAGAAAAAATTGCTCATTTAACGCTTGCCTCACCGATTTTTGCGTTCATCGGCGATCGTTTTGTCGTTCGCGATTCATCGGAGCGACACACGATCGCGGGCGGAATTGTGCTCGATCCAGACGGCGACATGGAATCACTGGCGCCCAGTGTCGCCGCAGACAATGTCGATTCTTTGGTGCGCGCGACTCTCGCGCGACACGGATTCACGCGTCGAGAAAATGTCTTGAACAAATCACGATTCAGTGCCGACGAAATTTCTGATGCCCTGAAAAATTTGGAGCAAAATGGCGAGATAGTCCTGCGGCAACACATCGCGGCCGATTGTAAATTCTGGCGGAAACTCCGTGCGCAGGCGATTGGCTTAATCGACGCAGTGCACAAAGAGACTCCCGCAAGTGCCGGTGTTGATCTGAGCAAGCTGCGCTCAGCGCTGCGCATTCAAGAGGCGGAGGTGCTTGAATCGCTCGTGGCGGATCTGTGCGAGGGCGATTTCACCCGCAAAGGATCAGTTGTCGCGCGCACTTCCCATCGTCCGACGCTGCCGGCACACGTTCAACCGGTCGAGAAACGAATCCGCGAAGCACTAACCGAACAGCCGTTCGATCCACGGTCGCGCAGGGCGATCGAGTCGGATGCGCAGGCTCGGCACGTCGTGCATTTCTTGATCGAGAACGGCGACGTAACCGAACTTGCTCCCGATGTGGTGTTATTGCGCGAGTGTTTTGAGCGCATGAAGTCACAGGTGGCCGAATTCATTTCCAAACACGGACCCGCAACTGTGAGCCAGTTGCGCCAGGCACTGGGAAGTTCGCGACGGGTTATGGTGCCGTTGCTGGAACGGCTCGATCGCGAGGGCGTCACGCGGCGTGTCGGTGACAGACGTTGCTTGCGGTAAATGGGACGTATGTGACAAATGGGACGTATGGCTGGCGAGACGCAGGGAGGATTTATTCCGCCGCATGGTGGGTACGCAGGACTGCTGGCTTATCAGAAGGCGTTGATCGTTTTCCAAGCAACGTGCCGGTTTTGTGAAAGATTTCTCGAAAAGCGAGATCGCACGGTCGACCAGATGATTCAGGCCGCGCGATCGGGGAAACAGAACATCGTTGGAGGCAGCAAAGTTTCGGGAACCTCCGAGGAAGCCGAGCTAAAGCTTATCAATGTTTCCCGGTCGAGCTTGGAGGAATTGCTGGAGGACTACAAAGATTTTTTGGGAAAACGCAAACTGCCGCTATGGCCAAAGAACAGCCGCGAAGCGCTATTTGTGCGCAGCCTCGCGAGAAAAGGAAATGTGTCCTATGAGACATCTGAGACGTGTGTCGAAACGCGCCGGCCAGAGGTGGTAGCAAACATTCTCATCTGTGTCATTCACCAAACGAATTACCTGCTCGATCAGTTGATCCGAAAGCTCGAAAAGGATTTTCTCGCTGAAGGGGGTCTGCGCGAGCGCATGACGCGCGCCCGATTAGCGCATCGAGCAAAGCAGCAGCGCTCCCGCTATTCATAGGTCGTATCTGTCCCATTTGTCCCATGAGCGTTTCCCTTCATCTGGCCACCGCATTTGAGGCCGCATGGGAAAATGTAATCCTTCCATGGTTCGAAAAAATAGCTCAGCATCCATTCGAACAAACCGCCTCGGTTGCCGTGGTCACTCCGTTTCGCAGCCACGCGCAATTGTTACGGAGCAAACTTCTCGCCCACGGAATTTCACTGCTGGGCGTCCGCTTCCTCGTGCCGGCGCAATTGCGCGAACTTTTGCTGCGCGACAGCGGTTTGAAGCTTCCGTTGCGCGAACATTTGCGTTTGCTCCTCGCGATTGCGGCCGAAGAATTCGCCGCGAATGTTGACAGCGAACAACCGGACTCTCTCATCGCGAGAGCAGTCGCACGCGATCCCGATTATTTCCTGCGTCTGTTCGACGAACTCGGCGCGGCCGGCTGGAGGGTGGCGGAAGTTGATCAGCCGGCGCTGCGCGACATCGCCGCACGGTTTGAGAAAATGTGTCGCGACTGCGGATTCGCATTTATTCACGAAGCTGACCGCCTGGCAACTGCGAATGCGGCAAAACTGCCGCCACGATTCAGCCGCCTCCTTGTCACCGGTTTTGACGGCGCACACTGGCCGCTCTGGCCGTTGTTGCACGCGGCTGTAAAATCTTCACGGGACGCGGCCATCGTCTTAAACAATCCTCGCGACGAAGCGCGCGGCATCGATGAAACCTGGGTCGGCACCTGGGAAGAAATCTTCGGCGAAGCGGAGCCGGTTGCCGAACCACGCGCGGAGGCGGAGCGAAAGACGCGTGAAAGAGATCAGTTGGACAAAGTGCACTTTCTCGTCGGAGCGGATACCACCGAGCAGGCGCGCGCTATTGTCGCGCTCACAGCGAAGTTCCTTTGCGAAAATGATTGTGAGCGCATTGGAATTTTCTTCCCGCAAAAAGGCGCGCTGCCGCGGCTCGTGGCGAGCTTTCTTCGCGCAGCACAGATCCCACATAACGACGCAATGGCGCACCTCACTCCAAGCGTTTTCGATGACGACGCGTGGCGCGCTTGGTTGGAACTGCAAGAAAATCCGCAGTTAAAATTTCTTTTCCAATTTATGCGCGCTGTCGACGCAAGGATTTTCGACAACACATCGGTTCTCCGGGTCGAAGAAAAACTGCGTGACGCGTACAACAGCGTACTGATCGATAACATCGAGATTCTCCGCGAAGTTTGCGCGCGCTCCGAACAGAACGCGGACGTCGCGCGTGCAGTGGAAAAGATCCAGTTTTTGCCGGCCGTCGCGACGTTTTCTGAATTTTTGCGGCAGACGAAACGGATTTTCGCGGAGTTCGGCTGGAAACAACGCTGGAGCGAAGTCGAGCGACTCAGCCGCGGCTGGGCGGAGCGCGTGCCACAGAGCTTTTCCAAAGCGAATTATTTCGGTTGGTTGCGCGAAATTCTCAGCGCGCCGTCTCTAAGCCGCGATGACTGCGGCGCACATCAGTACAGTCGTGTGCATTTGCTGCCGTACTCGGAAGCGGAGAGCCAATCGTGCTCGCACGTGATCTTTGCCGGACTCAACGAAGAAGCATGGCCGTCAGTTGATGAAGAATTCGTCGCCAACGGAAAAATCGACGAGTTCAACCAGCGGAACAAACAGTTCAACCGGCGCGCGGTAAAACGCGGGCGCCATGGAGAAGGCCAATGGAGCATCGTGGAGGGGAAAACTTTTCTGCTCGGGTCCTCCGAGCGGCGCCAGATCCGACAACGGCAGGTCTGTAATCTGATGGAATCGGCCACTGCGGGAATTGGCGTGACGGCGAATCTTTACGCTGAGAGTTCACCGAGCCGGATCGCGAATCCGACGGACTTCTTTTCGCGTCTGTATTTTCAGACGCGCGGCCGCGGTGTCTCACAACAAACTCTCCAAGCCCTGGAAGAACAAACGCGAACGTGGTTGGGCGATTGGTCACCGGTGGACGCGCAGAAGACTGATTCGATCAATGTTGGCCGAACGCGATACGCCTACGATATGCGACGACTGGAGCGCGCGTTCGGCGAGTACGAGTTCGCGTTGCGCGCGCCACCGGAAAAACCGGCCACATTGCGCGTAACGCAATGGGAGTCCGCAGTGAAATCTCCAGCCATCGAGTGGATGCGACTTTTTCTCGGGGTTGATCCCGATAGTGAAAACGGCAACGCGTGGGCGACCGCCACCGGCCTGTGGGTGCACCGCTGGCTCGCAGACAGCGTGCGGCAAACGACTGGCGATGCTTTCGTCGATCTTTGCGAAGTGGATGAGATTCGCGACCGCCTGGTTCAGCGCGCACGGCAATTTCGAGATGAAGTGCACGATCTTTGTGTCGCTTGCGGACGGCCTTTGCCCGATTGGTGGGTGTCTGGCTGGAGCAACGCGCTCTACATCGCGGACCGTCTCGGAGCGAAATTGTTCGGTCTGGCGGCCGATTGGACCCACATGGCGCCGGAATGGTCGTTGGATTCGCCAACGAAAATTCCAGTGGGAAAAAATGAATTCCTGCGAGTGCGTGGCAGGATCGACCTGATTCTGGCGCGCGGGACACGCAAGGAATCGCGACTTCCATTCGAGAACTTATGGTTGATCGATTATAAGACCGGACGGCAACGCGGGCTCAAGCTACACGAGCGGCGTTCGAAGGAAGCGCCCGCAGAAATATTCCGGAAACTGCTGGCCAAAGGCCGTGGCGTGCAGCTTGCGTTATACGCTCTGGCTACGCACGCGCTCGGGGCTTCGAACGTGCAGTTGGCGTTGTTGGGTTTGGCGGATGAACTGGAGCCCCAATTTCGTTTGGCGGACGCGCTGGCCCAAAAAGACTTTTGGCGGGAACTCTATCGAATGCAGGAGACCGGCGTCTTCGGAATGCTCGGACCGGTCCATGCGGATTACGGTTTTGCTTACAATTATCCGTTGGCCACGCTCGGCATCGATGAAGAACTGCTAAAACAGAAATGGGCTGTTACTCATCCTGCGCTAGCGCTCGACCGGGAGGATGATTCATGAGGAGCCTCGTTGACGGCAATGTCCGCCAATGCTTCGCGTGTGAGCTGAACCGGAATTTCTCCGTAGTTGCCTCGGCTGGTTCAGGCAAGACACGTGCGATTACGAACCGGGTAGTCCAGATCGCCAGAAGTTCGCTGGCGCTCGAGTGGCTGCCACAACTCGTGGTCGTTACTTATACGAACCGCGCAGCGGATGAGATGCAGCAGCGGGCGCGGCAGCAAATCCTGGAGGATCCGAAGCTCTCAAAAAATCCCGACGTGATCGACGCATTCAATCGCGCCTTCTTCGGCACGATTCACAGCTTTTGCGTGAAGTTGCTCGCCACGCATGGGCATCATCTTGGATTGCCGCAAAACCTCGAGCTGATCACCGACGACGCGGACCTTTGGAACCAATTCGTTCAGCAATATGCAACCGTAGGGCGTTCGTTAACTGAAGAAACACGCCATCTGCTTTTGCGTCACGTGCAGGCCCGGCAATTGATGGAACTCGCGCACAATACCGAGTTCGATCTGACCGCGGTTGAACGGCAAATGCCCTACCCGGACACGGACTTCGCCAAAGTATATGCCGCTAACGAAAAGCCATCGTCGAACATTGCCAAGGCGAAAGCCGAGCTTGAGCGCTGGGAAGAACGGTGGCGCGAGACCGATGAATTTGTGCCGTGGCCGCCGTGCGGCACGACGTCGAGAGAATTTGTGCGGATCTGGCGCGAAGCGTTTCGACCGCTGCGTGATTGGGCCAATGCGTGCGCTCTCTGTGTTGCTGCTGAAGTGCAACGCGATTACCGCGAGTACCGACTCGAGCGCGGCCTCGTCAAGTATGCGGACCAGGTGTCGCTCGCTGGAGAACTCATGCGGCTTCCGGATGTAGTTCGCCGCATTCGCGAAAATAATTACCGCGTCATCCTCGATGAAGCGCAGGACACTGATCCACAGCAATTCTTTGTATTGTTGGAGGTCGCGCGCTCCACAGAGGCAACCGGCGCTTGGATGGAAGATCCGGCCGGGTTAGCCGGACCGCGACCCGGCTATTTCTGCATGGTCGGCGATTTCCAGCAATCAATTTACCGCGACCCTGCCGACCTCGCCCGCTACCGCGAACTGCACGAAGATCTCGTTGCTACGGGCGCCGCGCGGGAACTGAAATTTTCCGTCACGTTTCGGCTGGATAGTGCGCAGCTTAATTTCGTAAACGCCATGTTTGGCGAAATTCTGAATAACAAAGCCGGTCAAGTCGCGTTTGTAGAGTTGAATCCGCGCCCCGATGTCCTGCCGGGGCAAGTGATTCGCTTGGATTTCGGCTGCGAGGTGGACCTTGCATTGCCGGAAGCACAGCGCGCACTATTGGAAGCGCGCGAACTCGCTGCGTGGCTGCATGATATCGGCTTTCAAAATTTGCGCGCGGAATCATGGCGGCAGGTCGCGATTTTGTGTCCGCGGAAAGCGTGGCTGCGAACGTTGCGCGACGCGTTGACCAATGTGGATCTACCGGTGGAAGTCCACTCCGAAAGCGACAGGGAAGGTGAAAACCCGGCATACGCCTGGCTGACTGCGCTGTTGACGATCATGGCCGATCCAAACGCAAGCTACGAAGTCGTCGGCGTCCTCCGTGAAATCTTTGGACTGTCGGATGACGACCTGCACCGATTCTCGCAGGCTTATCCGGCGCGATTCCAAATTAGAGAGCACTCGAGCGGCAACAGCATCGTTGCGAAAACATTGAACGGTCTGTTGCGCATTGGCGAAGCCATCGTCCAACAACCATTGTTTAGCGCCGTCCGTGAGATCGTTCGAGGCACGCAATTACGCGAACGCCTGCGATCGCTTCCAGAGGAGGAATTTGGCGACTTAAGCGGTGAACTCGACGAACTGCTGAGCGTTGCCGCGACCGCCGAAGCGCGTGGACTTTCGCTCTCAGATTTCGGGCAGAGCCTGCGGACACAATTTCACGCTACGCGCGAGACTCATCCGTCGCCGCGGGAAGCAATACAACTGATCACTGCACACAAAGCGAAAGGTTCCGAATGGCGGGCGGTCATCGTGCCGTTCCTTACCCGTGAGGTCCGCGATGCGAGTCCGCGATATCCATACGCAATTCGAAATGTGAATGCCCCCGGCGCAAAAATCATTCTTGATCCAACGGATTTCGACGAATGCAAAGACGAGCTTAGGCAAATCGACCGACAGGAAATGGAACGGCTGCTTTACGTAGCGCTAACGCGCGCGAAGCACACGCTGGTGCTCGCTTTTGATCGACAATTTTTCCTCAATAGGCGCGGCCAATTCCACCGCAATTCGCAAATCAGCTTGTTACGCGCAGGAGGTGGCGAGTGCAATCGCGAAGCCGTCGCGGCCCTATCGGAAAAAGCGCGCGAGTGCACCGAGACGCGTGACAGGCAACGGTCCGCACCGCTCGAGCATGTTTCCGAGCAGTTCGGGAAACGCGAACTTGGTTGGATTGATGACGCTCGCCGGCAGGCGGCACGCTTCGTTCACACGATCACCCCCAGCAAGTTCGCTCAGGAACAAGAAATCGAGTTTGAGGCGACCGCAGATGCGTGGGTCGATATCGAACCGGAGTTGCGTTCGACGCGCGTTGGGAACCCAGCCACGCGGTATGGAATTTGGTGGCATGAGTTCGCTCAAAAAATCCCGTGGCATTCGCAGCGAGACGCGTGGCAAGCAGCTTTTGAGGCAAACCTATCGGACTCTCCCGAGCCGGCTCGCTCGAAACGCGAATGGAAACTGCTAACCAAATACGCGTCGCAGCATCCAGGCTTTTTCGCTGCGAATATTTTCCCTGAGATGCCGTTCTACTGGCGAATGGATGAGCAAAAATGTTTGGAAGGACTCATCGATGTTGCGTTTTTTCACCCGGACAAAAAGGAATGGTTCGTCCTGGATTGGAAAACGAACAGGGTCGAGCAAGATGAGCTTGAGAGCTTGCGAGTGGAATATCGCCCACAGATAGCGGCCTACTGGAAAGCCGTCACGGAAATGACGAAGCGACCGGTCAGCGCCGGAATTTATTCGACCGCGACGGGCGAGCTGATCGTGTATAGCGAAAACCAACTTGCAGAGGAATGGGATCGGCTCAGAAACTTGCCGTTAGACGATCTCGGGTCCCAGATCGCCGATTCCCGCTAGCGTGCGCTACTAAACTCAGCTCTCTCGGTCGCCGCCGATGAATTGTTCGACGCAGCGAAATGCTTCGTCGTCGGTCATTTGCACGGGCGGATGCTTGGAAAAATAGGCCGAAGGGGAATGCAACACGCCGCCGATGCCGCGGTCGAGCGCAATCTTGCAGCAGCGGATCGCGTCGATCGCTACGCCGGCTGAGTTGGGCGAATCTTCGACTGATAGTTTTAAGTCAATTTCCATCGGCACGTCGCCAAAGAGGCGGCCTTCCACGCGAATGAACGCAATCTTGTTGTCGAGTTGCCATGGCACATAATCGCTCGGGCCGATATGAATGTTTTCGTCCACCAGGCGATCGCCCATCACGGACTGCACTGCCTCCGTCTTCGAAGTTTTCTTCGATGCCAGCCTAGTGCGATTCAGCATGTTCAGGAAATCGGTGTTGCCGCCCGTATTCAACTGATAAGTGCGCACAACTTTCACGCCGCGCTTGCGAAAGAGATCGACCAATGCCCGATGCACGATTGTGGCGCCCACTTGCGCCTTAATATCGTCCCCGATAAGCGGCAGATTTTTATCGGCGAATCTTTTCGCCCAAGCTGGATCGCTTGCGATAAAGACGGGGATGTTATTGACAAAGCCGAGTCCGGCTTCCAGCGCGCAACCGGCATAAAATCGGGTGGCCTGCTCGGACCCGACTGGAAGATAATTGACCATCAGTTCCGCAGAGGAATTTTTCAGCTCGGCGATAATCTCTTCGCGAGTAGTTTCCTTCTCGAGCGGAAGAAATGTGCGCAGCGGATCCTGATCCTGCATGTGTGGCGGGTAGCCATCCAGAACGCAGCCCATTTTTACGATCGCCCCGGTGAGCTTGATCTTTTCACGGAACACCTTTGTGCAATTGGGCGGCGAAAAAATTGCCCTGCTCACGTCCAGGCCGACCTTGCGCCTGTCAATATCGAAAGCAGCCACAACTTCAATGTCACTGGGACGATACCCGCCGATCTGACGGTGCATCAAGCCAATGCTGGTACCGTTGACAGAGGAGCCATCATAAAAATTGATTCCCTGCACGAGCGAGCTGGCGCAGTTTCCAACGCCGACGATTGCGATTCTGATTTTTCTCATTTCTAAAAACTGAACCCTACCTGATCTAAATAATTCGGAGCAAGCGATAAATTCGGCTGGTTCGCTGCCGTGTCCCGCCTAGTTAGGCCCCCGAAACCGGGCCGCGAAGCCTGAATGTGTCTGAGGTCGCACCGGCTTGCAAGGCCTGATATAAGGGCAAGAGTCAGAGGCGTCCTGAGGCAGGGACGTCCTCCGCCAGGAGATAAATCACATGTGTTCGAAATTCGCGGCCATCAGTCTAATGATCGCTGCCTCTTTGGCCGTTTCCTCGAAATTCCTTGAGGCGATGCCGGCCTATACGATCGAACAAGCAGTCGCTCTGGCACAGGAGCACAACCCCGATGTTCTCATCGCCCGCAAAAAAGTCACGGCTGCGCGCGGCGGTTTCATTGAAGCGCGTTCAGGATATCTCCCGTGGCTGAGCTCGAGTGGCCTGTACGATAAACGACAGACTCAGAGCGAGACGAACCTTCGACAAGAAGATTACAATGCAATACTGAAACTTGAACAAAACATCTATACCGGTGGAGCCGTGGCCAGTCAGGTGGCGATCGCGCAACTAAATATCGCCAAGGCAAATTACGACCTTCAGGAAACGATCGACCGCGTGATCATGGAAGTGCGAATCGCGTTTAACGAGCTGCTGTTGAACCGGGCAAAGGTCCGGGTGCACAACGATTCCGTGGGAGTGTTGGAACAGGAACTGAAAAGCGAGCAGGACAATTTTAACGCCGGGATCGTTGCCAAATTAAACGTGCAGCGGGCGGAGGTGGCGCTGGCAAACGAACGTCCGGAGCTTTTTAACGCGCAGACCGATTTGAAAAACTCTTATTTGCGCCTGTCGGAGCTCCTTGGGATCGATGTGCATCCAGGCGCGCAAAGTCCGCCGTTTGAGGTTTCAGGCGAGTTACAGTATCGCCCCAATCATCCGGACCTGAATGATTGCCTCGCGCGGGCTGACGCGAATCGCCCGGTCATCAAAGCCCGGCAAAAAGACATAGAAATCGAAGACCGCCAATACGTTCTGGACCGGAGCGCGACGCGCCCACATGTGCGCGCATTCTCGGGGTACGAAGTTTACAGTGAGCGGGACCCAGACGTCGGTCCTGAGTTTAACTATGGCGGCGTGGTCGGCATTAACGCTACATGGAACATCTTCGACGGCCACGCGACGAAGGGGCGGATGCAAGCGACGCGCGCACGTCGCGAGGCGGCCGTGGAAGCTCTGGCAGCCACGCGGCGCAGCGTTGCCTCGGAAGTGCGCAGCGCGTTTTTCGACCTTCAACAAGCCGAACGCGTGCTCGAAAATGAAACAAGGAATGTGCAAACAGCGGATGAATCGCTGGACATGGCCAAAGGCAACTTCGCTGCCGGATTGGCAACACAACTCGACGTGCTGCAAGCAGCCGCCGATGTTACCCGCACCCGCACCACGCGATTGAGCGCAATCTACCTGCACAACGTGGCTCTCGCACGCCTTGCCCGCGCGTGCGCCAGTTCTGCAGAAGCACTTAATTTCAGATCAGACTTCAAAGACACGCAGAGCGAAAATCGAAGTGCCGCGCACGCTGCCGATGTAGCAAAGCCGCCGCAAAAAATGAGTCAGCAATGAAGTTCCCATTGCTAAAATTGACGGCCCAGTCTGTAGCCGTCGCCCCGCTTACCCGCCGAAGCCTAAACGGAGACGAGTGGGCGACACCGGATCCACGTGTTGGTGGTACGGACCTTGCGCTTCGCATAGCGAAGCGGCTACAGCCGCCAGCGAGCTTTCACATTCTCGTTCTGATTCTGATCGCGTGGTTCGCGCATCCGGCTAAGGCGGTCACGCTGCAACAGGTCCTGCGCACCACGCTCGAACAAAATCCCGCCATCCTCGAGGCAAAGGCCGGTCTGGAGCAGGCTGCCGGTCAACGCCTTGTTTTTCGTTCTGTCATGTGGCCTCGCGCCGAACTCCTGGTGCCGGCAGGTGTTCAAGCTGGTCACCGGGCTGGCGAAAGCGGAGTAAAAGGTTTTGGCATCGGGCGCGGCTTACTCGATCAGACGTTGTTTAGCATGGCTGTGCCGCCATCGCTTCGGCGTGGAGACATTGAAGTGCTGATCGCCCAACAACAATTGAATGTTGCTGTGGTAGAACAGCTGCACGTTGCGCGTCTGGCATTTTATGCGGCGCTTTACAATCGGTCGTTGCAGTCGATTCGAGGCGAACAACGCCAAAAACTGGAAGACAATGTTGCCACTCAGAAGAATCGTTTCGACGCCGGTTTAGCGGATCGAAGCGCATTTGCCAGCGCAACGGTGCAAGCCGACGAAGTGGTTC
The DNA here is from genome assembly GCA_046726875.1 of Verrucomicrobiota bacterium. Lineage (GTDB taxonomy): Bacteria > Verrucomicrobiota > Verrucomicrobiia > Chthoniobacterales > UBA10450 > Udaeobacter. The sequence continues at coordinate 3,123 of JBKPBJ010000266.1, read as the reverse complement.
CGCAAATTGAAAACGCACAGCGCGCGTATCGGGAAGCGCAATTGAATCTGGCGCAAGCGATGGGAATCGATCTAGCAAAAGAATCCCTGCCTGAACCTGAAGGCGAGCTGGAGTTCGCTCCACTGAGCGTCGACGTGGGCGCCGAAACGACTGCAGCTTTAGAGCGGAGGGCTGATCTCAAACTGGCGCGGTTGTTTGTGCGCGCTGCCAACGAAGATCAACGCATCATCGCAGCCGATTATTACCCTGACGTCGGCGGACATATTCGGGGCGAGTACGTCCCAGTCACAGGCATCCATCGTCAAGAATCAACAAGCAAGACACAGGATTTTATTGGATCGGAGATTATGGAAAGGGCGACATACACCTGGCGGGTGATCGATAACGGCAAAGTAGGCGGCGCTGTATTAAAGGCCCGCGCGGCCCGGGAAGAAAACGAACTGACGTGCAGGAAATTGGAATCCAACGTGAGGCGGGAGTTGTCGCGCATCGCGAACGACATCCAGGCAATCGCTGCTCGTGAAAGATCACTTGCGTCCGCCACCGCCGCCGCAGAGGAGAGCGCCCAAACTGTTAAGGAGAACGTCGCCAGTGGTTTGGCATCGCAATTTGAGTACCGGGTAACTCAAAACGGCTTTTTGAGGACGAAGAGCGGACTGCTGGACGCAATTTATCAGCACAACGTCGCACTCGCGGAGTGGGAACGTGCTACTGGCCGATACTTTCAATTTTTCGATCAAGGTACAGGGCAGGATCGAAGCAAATGATCCAGTGAACCAGTAGATCAGGTCCGCTTGGAAGGTGGAATCCGCGAGACTTCCGGCACGGATCGAACGGAAATCTCCGCTACAGTGTCATGGCAATAATGCTTTCGGAAATTTCTGAGCAAGCGGTGAGGAGAACAGCAACGACTGAGCACGAGGCTATTGCAAAGGATAGCCGTGGACATCACACTAGTTCTCCAAAATTGAAATTCCTGGAATCAAAGACCGTTTTGTGGATCGGCGGAGCGGCGCTCGTGGTCCTTTTCGCACTTGCATATTTTTTTCTGATGCCAGTCGCAGAAGTGACGAAAGTCCAGCGGGGGACGGCCATTTCGGCGGTTTACGGCACCGTGCGAATCGAACCCGCGTTTGTGGTGCGTGTGCGCGCGCAAAACGATGGGTTTATTCGGCTCGCCGAATCTTTCTCTGCCGGCCGCGGGGCGATCGGCAAAGGTGTGCAAAGGAACGAATTACTAGCAAACATTGCTGACGAGGAAACCTCCAGACAATTGAAACAGGCGCGCACCGATTTGCAGGCAGCAGTTGACCGCGCGGCTCTTCCCCTTCCGTCCTCGGAGCTGCTTAAAGCAGCGGAGGACAATCTCCAACGACTCGAAAAAGTTGTTTCCTCGGGGAACGTGCCTGCGGTCGAATATCAGAAATCCAAGAGCGAGGTAAACCGTTTACGTGGCGCAGTGGAGACAGAGCGCATCGAGCGGGATCGCAATCTCAAATCTCTTGAAGAAACTGCGAAGAAGCTCGAAGCCGAGATGAAGAATGCAGAAGTCCGCTCGCCGATTGATGGAATTCTAACCAACGTCCAGACAATCGACGGTGAATTGGTTTCGGACGGGAACGAACTCTTCACCGTCTCTGCGCGAAAGACTTATGTACGCGGCGAAGTCAACGAGGAGGATGTAGGCGAAGTAAAACCGGGAATGAAAGCAAAAGTGCAATTGTACGCCTACCGCACACGCACGTTCACGGGCCGCGTTACGTCAATTCAGCCCGCAGCGGATCCAACCACTCAGCGCTATACCGTAGTGCTGGAGATGGAAAATCCCCCCGACAACCTGATGGTTGGGATGACTGGCGAGATGAACATTATCACCGGCGTGCACGAAAATGCCCTGCTGGTGCCGACGCGCGCGCTCCTTGTCGATCAAGCGCTAGTGGCAAATGGTGGAATGGTGCAGCGACGAACCGTCAACGTAGGATTTCGCACACTGGATTTTTCGGAGGCGCTCAATGGTTTGGCAGACGGCGATCATGTAATCGTTTCCGATCAGGACAAATTTCATTCCGGCCAGCCGGTGCGCCAGCGCATGATCAACGCGCCGCCTCCACCGAAAGCGCCGTGACACCGCCGCTTTACATTGCCCTGCGTTTTTTGACGCATCGCAAGCGGGCATTGCTGCTCAGCCTTAGCGGTGTCGTTTTCGGTGTCGCCATTTTTGTCTGCACTCAGGCGCAAACGCAGGGATTCTCGCGTTACTTCATCGAGTCGAACATCGGCGCGAACGGGGCGCTGGTCATGAAATCGCGTTTTCGGCCACGATACGAACCGCTGATGGTCGCGGCAAAAGATTCCAAGGGAACGCTTGGCCATCGCCTCTACTTTGAAGGCATCACTAATCCGAATGAAATCATGCGGGTGAGCAGGCAATTTCCCGATGTTGTTTCCTGTTCACCGGTCCTGCGCGGAACGGTCAGTGCTCGCGCGGGCTTTGAGAACGCAACTGTCGATTTGTATGGCATCGATCCCGCTCTGCACGCGCAGACCACTGATATTCTTCATCAGTTAATTGACGGCAACTTTGATGATTTTCGCAATAACACCAGCTCGATCATTGTCGGTTCTCGCCTCGCGGATCTGCTTCAGGCTGGCGTGGGCGACACGGTGCAATTGCTTGCTCCTAACGGTGAGTACTGGCGATTCAACGTTGCGGCAATCGCCCGGGCAGGGATCGGACCGATTGATTCGACGCGGGTTTATTGCCACGCGCGCATCGCGCAGGCGTTGCTGCAACAGCCCTCTGGCGCCTCGATGATCATCTACAAACTGCGCGACCGGGATCGTGCGCCGGCGTTAGCCAGCCGTTTCGAAACACTGTTCCAGCACGGTGCCCAGAGCTGGCAGGAACGCGAGGAGAGCACGCTACAACTTTTTCTGACCTTGCGAATGTCGGTGGCCATCACCACCTCTCTGATCATCCTCCTGGCTGGTTTCGGTATTTTCAATGTGCTCACCATGTCGGTACTCGCGAAGATAAAGGAGATCGCCATTTTGCGTTCGATGGGTTATCGCCGCATCGATATTTCCTGGATTTTTTTGTGGCAGGGAGCGGTCATCGCTGCG
>JBKPBJ010000265.1:0-6768 GCA_046726875.1 Verrucomicrobiota bacterium | reverse complement strand
GGCCGTGTCGTACTGCGCAAATCAGTGATCATGTTTCGGAGCTCGGCCGCTTTTTCGAAGTCCATCTTCTCCGCCGCCTTTCGCATTTGTTCTTCAAGCGCTGCGATCATCTCTCGCGATTTGCCTTCCAAAAACTCGCAGCCCTGCGCTACGCGCTCGCGATATTGCTCGGCGCTGATCTCGCTCAACCGGACGGGCACCTGATATGTCGAAGACTTTAATTCGCGCTCTGTCGGCGCGCCACGGCCAAACGTGAGCACCCCAAATTTCTTGCGCATGAAATTCAATGTTTGCCGCAGCGCGCCCGCATGGGCGTATGGACCGAAATAGCGGCTGCCGTCATCCTTCTTAAATCGGGCGAGGCGAAAGCGTGGCCACTCTTCCGAAAGATCGACCCTGACGACGAGGAACCGCTTGTCGTCGCGGAACGAAACGTTGTAGCGCGGCCGGTATTCCTTGATCAATTTGCCCTCGAGCAAGACCGATTCTGCTTCGCTGCGGACGGTGTGCGTTTCGAAATCCCAAGTCGCGTCCAGCATGGCACGCGTTTTCAAATCGGCTTGTGCCAATTTCGACGGCAGAAAATACGAGCTGACGCGTTTCCGCAGGTCGCGCGCTTTGCCGACGTAAATCACCCGGTTGAACCGGTCGCGCATCAAGTACACACCTGGCTTGTGCGGCACCTCGTGCACTTTCTTCTGCAGATCAGGTTTCTCTTTCTTCGATACAGCCACGTGGCCACAACCTACGTGAGAAGAAGAGGAGTGGAAACTTGCTCCTGAAGCGAGAGTAGCACATCCGGCTGTAGCCACGGCCCTGTGGGCCGTCTTCTAACATCTGAATGGCAGCAGGGCCGACGTGGACCGGCCACAGGCCGGTGGCTACAACATTTGTCATGAGACTGCAAAGAAAAGCGCCCGCGACGTTTTTCGCGGGCGCCTTCAATATTCGAACTAACGACTTATCGCTATGGCCTTGTCGTAGTCGTAGTAGTCGTTTCCTCGTGTTTAATCACAGCAGCAGGTTGCGCAGGTTGCGCCAATACTACTTTCCGCACTACAACCCGGTCGCCCACTGTTGAATAGTAAACCGTGGCCGGAGTGTCTGGACGGATCGCCGACCAAGTTACAACCCGACCCGCCGGATCGACCACAGTCGTATCCTTGGTGTAATAGTAACGCACCGGCGCCGCACCCGACGCCGTTCGGAACATGAAATAATCCGAGTCCGGGGTGTAGGTGACAATGTTGCCTGCAGAGGTGGTAGTCGTCTGCTGGGTTGTGGTCGTACCCGTTACGGGGTCTGTGCTCGTTGTAGTTGTTGTCGTCTGCGCAAGCGCTACACATAGCGACGCCGCGCAAACCAAGGCCGCTGCCAATATTTTGGTTAATCTGATTTGTTTCATATTTCTCCCTCTGCTTTGATTTAACCGATGTCCTTAATTGAGTATGTTCCGGGTCCCTTAAAGCCGGAGTTTGTTCAGGTTCGCCCTCATATCGTAAATTCCGGCTCCGGCGGTTGTGTCCGCGATGATCAAAGAGTTTGTGCCAGAACAACGTAACACTCTGCCTATGCAGGCTTTACCCGGTTTCCGCGATTTCCTGCCCGAGGACTGCGCCAGGCGCAACTACATCTTCGCGCGTTGGCGAGAGGTTGCACGCCGCTACGGCTTGGTTGAATGGGAGGGACCGCCTCTGGAGGCGACGGAGCTGTACCAGAAGAAAAGCGGCGCCGAAATTGTCGAGCAGCTTTTCAATTTCACAGACAAAGGCGAACGCAAAGTCGCGCTGCGTCCTGAACTCACGCCCACGCTTGCTCGTGTGGTTGCGGCGCACGAACGCGAATTCAAGAAACCACTCAAATGGTTCTCGATCGGCCAATTTTTCCGATACGAGAAGCAACAGCGCGGTCGGTTGCGCGAACATTTTCAGCTCAATTGCGACATCATCGGCGAGACGGATCTCGCCGCCGACATCGAGCTGGTCGCGCTTTGCATTGATATCCTGCGTGCATTTGGATTCACCGAAAAAGATTTCGTCGTCCGGATTAGTGATCGTGAATTCTGGACTGATTTTTTTGGCGACAAGAAGGTGCCGACCGAGGGCTGGGACAATTTACTGCAAGCGATCGATAAATCCGCGCGCGAGCCGGGTGAGAAGACCGCAGAGAAACTCGGGGACCTTGCCGATCAGGTCTTCGCGATACTGAAGAGCGGCGGCAAAAGCGCAAAGCTGGAGCAACTCGTTGATGGGCTGCGAGCTCGCGGTCTCGCCGATTTCGTTGCGATTGATGTAGGAATCGTTCGCGGGCTTGCCTATTACACCGGAATCGTGTTCGAGGTGTTCGATCGTGCCGGGAAGTTTCGGGCGATCGCCGGCGGCGGGCGCTATGATAATCTCATTTTGCAGCTGAGCGATGGCATGCTTTCTCTGCCTGCGCTTGGTTTTGCAATGGGCGACGTGGTTCTCGGTGAATTGATCCACGAAATCCCGCACGCACGTAAAACGATGCAGAAAGCGATCGCGAACGACAGCAAGATCGACATCTACGTCGTTATTGCGAAGGAACAACGCCGTGCCGACGCGCTCGCACAAATCCAGCAACTGCGCGATCGCGGCTACCGCATCGATTACTCGCTCACGCCAACAAAAGTAGCCCGGCAGTTCCAAGCCGCCGAAGAATTGGGCGCCCGTATCGCGCTTCTTTATGGCGATGAGTGGCCGCAGGTGAAAATCAAGAATATGGGAACAGGCGAGCAAGAGCTTGTGGCGCACGATGGCCTGCTTGCACACTTGCAAGCACAATCCAGCTTGTCATCCTGAGCGGAGCGCAGCGGAGTCGAAGGATCCCGCGATGTAATCTTGGGGTTTCGCCACGAGATTCCTCGACTTCGCTCGGAATGACAGAAAACATGTTTCGCACACACGACTGTAATTCACTTCGCAAAAGCGATATCGGCAGACAAGTCACGCTTGCCGGATGGGTGAACGTGACCCGCGATCATGGCGGCGTGATTTTCATTGATCTGCGCGACCGCGAAGGACTGACTCAGGTGGTTTTTCGCCCGGAGGAAAATGCGGAGCTTGCAAAACAGGCGCACGCGCTCCGCGGCGAAGACGTTATTCAAGTTTCGGGCACGGTCGCCGCACGTCTGCCCGGCACGGAAAATCCAAATCTCGCGACCGGCGACATTGAAATAATTCCGAGCGAGCTGCGGATTTTAAATCGCGCCGAGCCGCTGCCATTTCCAATCGATGCCGAACCGCAGAATGAAGATCTGCGGATGACGCACCGTTATTTGGATCTGCGTCGGCCACGGCTCGCGCGCAATTTGCGGGTTCGCCACCGGGCCGCAAAGGCAACGCGCGATTACCTCGACACCCAGGGTTTTGTGGAAGTTGAAACGCCCGTTTTGTCCAAGAGCACGCCCGAAGGGGCGCGCGATTTTTTGGTGCCGAGCCGCATCATGCCGGGAAGATTTTACGCGCTGCCGCAGGCGCCGCAGCAATACAAACAACTGCTCATGGTCGCGGGCGTGGAAAAATATTTTCAGATCGCAAAATGTTTTCGTGACGAAGATTTGCGCGCCGACCGGCAACCGGAATTCACGCAAATTGACATTGAAGCGTCGTTCGTCACGCCCGACGACATCTTCCGCGTCACGGAAGGAATGCTCGCGGCGATCTTTAAGGCTGCGCGGAACATCGACATCAAAACGCCATTCGACCGGCTTACTTATCGCGAAGCGCTCGATCGCTACGGCAGCGATAAACCCGATCGCCGGTTTGGGATGGAGCTGGTCGATCTTGGTGAAATTTTTTTGAGCAGCAGTTTCAAGGTTTTTCGCGGCGCGCTCGATGCCGGCGGCGTGGTGAAAGCGATCAACGCGAAAGGCTTTGCCGGAATCACAATCGGCCAGGCCGATGAGCTCACTGAAATTGCAAAGCTACACGGCGCAAAAGGCCTCGCTTTTATCAGAGTTGAGAACGGCGAATGGAAATCGCCGATCGTGAAGTTCTTTAATGACGCCGAGAAGACCGCGTTGCAATCGAAGCTGAACATCGACGAAGGCGACTGCGTCTTTTTCGCTGCTGACAAATGGGAAATCGCCTGCGAGGTCCTCGGGCGATTACGTCTGCGTATCGCAGAGATGCAAAAGCTTATGCCTGCTGGCGAAGTCTGGGATTTTCTCTGGGTCACCGATTTTCCGCTCTTCGAATGGAGTCCGGACGAAAACAAATGGAATGCCATGCATCATCCATTCACGCGACCGAAAACCGAGGACATGTCGCTGTTTGGAGACGCGACGCCCACGTCGCGGCGCGAAGGCGCGCCGGCTCCAAACGCGGATCTGGGAAAAATTCGCGCTGAGGCTTACGACGTCGTTTTAAACGGGGTGGAAATCGGCGGCGGGAGCCTGCGAATCTACGAGCCGGAGTTGCAGGAAAAAATGTTCGCAGCGCTCGGTATCAGCCCGGAACAAAGAGAATCACAGTTTGGCCATTTGCTTCGCGCGCTTCGGCTCGGCGCGCCGCCACATGGCGGCATCGCGCTAGGCCTCGACCGTTTGGTCATGCTGATCTGCGGCGAGCAAAGCATCCGCGACGTGATGGCGTTTCCCAAAAACAATCGCGCTATGGACTTCATGACGCAGTCGCCCGCGGAAGTGGATCCCAAACAGCTGCGCGACTTGGGAATCAAACTGGCGGGAGACAAAAAGTTGTAGCGGCGGCTGTGTCAGCCGCCTTCTTTAGCTAGGGCCGCAGATTGACGCAGATTCGAATCAGGAAAGCAGGAAGACAGGAAAATGGTTTCTGAAGATATGGCTGCATATCGAGCGATGACGCCCGAACAGCGACTCGCACGCGGTCTGGAATTTATCGGGCAGGCGCGCCAGTTCAAAATTCTGTCGGTTCGTGTCCATCATCCAGGATGGAGCGAAGAAAAAGTCATGAATGAAGTGCGTCGCTGGGCGCGCGATGGAATGAAACCGGAAGAGCTCTACGAAATCTAACGGCGATTATGACGTCCTTCGTTTTGCAGTCGTTGATTCGTCCTCCATTTTGATTTCGTCGGTTGTCCGGTTGTAAGGCTGGTGATTCTCGCTTGCCATCGGCGGCTTCATCGCGCATTATGAAGTCCCGATGATTCGAGCGAATTGTCGGGCGCGGTTTACCGCAGCCGATTTCGACTTCATCGTGCGCACGCTGGCGCGTTCGCAAAGTGATCAAGTTTCTCTTGTCGATCTGTTGAGCGACGTCGAAACGCGCGATTCCATTCTGGATCATCCGCGGTTGGTCGACGCTATTCTGAATCACTGCGGCCAACTGCACATCTCGTCTCAGTTTTACTTTTACGTGCTCGCTCGCCACGTCCTGCAACAGGGCGGAATCGTGGACCGCAAGCTTTGCGATTACGTAGCGTCATTGCTTGAAGCATTTTCGCACGCAAGCAGGCTCCAGCTTTCCGAGGAGACACATCACCTGGCCGAACAATACATTTCCGATATCCTGATTGCGCTGAACCGCGCCACTCCAGAGCAGGCGTTCCTGCTTCGCGCGCACATTGGTAATTACTCGCTTTTCATTAGCGGAATTTTTCATCCCGCAGTCGCGGGACAGCGGCGGAGTCCGCGTGGCGGACCGGACATTGAGTTTTACGAGCAGGTCGGCCGTACGAACTATCAACTCGTTTCCTCACATGCGGTGGCTCGCCGCTGCGAACTGGATGACGTGTTCGAAGGATTGGCGGATCGATTTCGAGAAGTCCGGCTCGCGCTGAATCAGCTCTCCGATCAGTTGCTCAATCTGGACGAAGACGCGCGCCCGACGCTAAGAAGCATCGCCGGACTGGAGACCGCCGCTCCTTGATGCGTGTGAACGAGACGCTCTTCAGCCAAATCCAGCGATTATTTGAACGCACTTACGCACAGGTTGGAATCAATCTGGAAGACTGTCTGATCGATCGAACCCGCTGCGTGCAACTATCCATGCTCGCGGGCAAATCGGCTTGCGAATTGAGCGAGCTCGCGCGCACCTTTTTGCGCCGTGCCGGCGACCACCTTTACGTCGGCATTTATTATTCCCACTGGTTGATTGAACAACTCGAACAATGCGATCCGCGCGCCGGGCTGGGGGATCGCAATATCCGATCGCTGATCATGTTTGTGGAAGAACTGAACCACGCATTGCATGCAGCGCTTCAGTTCAAACGCGGAGTGCGCGAGATCGCGTCGGAAGATTTTGCCCGCAACCTCGAGCTTCAGGCGCAGGTGGACACTTACCTGGTTCTTCTACTGTTTGTCGCTTTTTTCCGAAAAACCCAACGCGTCTCGGCCACCGATCGCCGCTGGTTGCGTTTTCACCTTTTCGCGCGGCAATCCCCCGACGCCTTTCGCGATGCGAATCTGCGTGGTCGTTATTTCGAGACGAATCAGCTGGCGGAAAGCTACACAAGTTTTCTCGACACCCTAAATGCTGTTCGTCGTCTCGATGAAATCCGCCGCTTTCATTCACTCGATTACGATGGAAAAAAGGCGCGGATTCTTGCGCTGATGGACAGCGCCCCCAACTAGCGAAGAGCGGACTACTGGTCGCGCAGGTTGAATTCGCGAAATGGGTCATGATGGATCGCGCGGCAAAATCGCTGCATCCAGACTCGACGATTCATCGGATCACTGGATACACTCATCGGTTGCGGGGGCCCATGGAATAAATTAGGCGGAACTGAGCTGAGCATGGGGGAAACATCTACAGCGCAGCAAATGCT
>JBKPBJ010000264.1:0-7981 GCA_046726875.1 Verrucomicrobiota bacterium | reverse complement strand
GGAAGTTCGGGAAAGATCGCGGACCATCGCTTCGTCTTGGGATCAAATTCAACCAGCAACCGGAGTTTCATGCATTAAAACAATACCGGGCACCTCTAGCATGAGCAAGGTACCAAGCCAACGACGTGGGCGCGAAAATCCAATCCCTTACCCCATCACAGCATCTTCCTAAACTTACCTTCGTCGATAATTGGAACGCCGAATTCTTTTGCCTTGTCGAATTTGCTGCCAGGCTCGGTGCCGGCCAGCACGTAATCGGTTTTCTTGCTCACGCTGCCGGTGACATGGCCGCCGAGGGCTTCGATTTTGTCGGTTGCTTCTTCGCGCGTCATTGAAGGCAACGTCCCGGTCAGGACGAATGTTTTTCCGGCCAGCGGGAGTTCGGCCGCCTTTTTCGCCGAGACTTTTTCGCTCTTTGGCTGAATGCCGAGCTCGTCCATTCGCTGTAGAATCTTTTTGCCAGCTACCGACGCGAAGAAGTCGAGGACGCTCTGTGCGACGACCGGACCAACTTCAGTGACGATGCCGCGGTCTTTGGCTGCCTTGCTCTTCGAACGTTTGGCGAACCCGGCTTCGATCAATCGCTTAACGATATGGTCCTTCCCGTCCTTTTCGTGATACCCCAACACGTCGCGCAGCAATTCTGAATTGGCCACCTCCTCGATTGTTTCGTGAAAACGCGCGAGTTGCGTTGCTGTCGTCTTTCCGACATCAGGAATTGCCAGCGCATAAAGCCAGCGCGAAAGCGGCAACGTTCGTGCGCGCTCGATTGCGTTCTTCGCCTTGGTCGCGTTTTTCTCACCGAAAACGCGCGGCGCTTCTTCCGTGCCGAGATTCAGTTTCGCGAGTTGCTCGACTTTTAACTCGAATAAGTCTAGCGGCTCGCGCACAAGACCGCGCTCGACGAGCCTATCCGCTACGATTCCTCCGATGCTTTCGATGTCGAGCGCGCCGCGCGCGGCGAAAAATTCAACGCGCCGCGTGGTTTGCGCCGGACAATGAAGATTTTCACAACGCCACGCTACAAACTCCGGATCGCGCCGGATCGGACCGCCGCAGATGGGACATTTCCCGTGAATGTGTTTTGCGAAATCGAACAGCTTCGCGTCGCGCGGGCGTTTTGATTTCACAACCTCCACGACTGCGGGAATCACTTCGCCAGCTTTTTCGATCACAACCGTATCGCCGATGCGAATGTCTTTGCGTTTGATTTCGTCCTCGTTGTGCAATGTCGCGCGCGCGACTGTGCTGCCGCTCACAAACACCGGCTCAAGCGCCGCGACTGGCGTAAGAATCCCAGTGCGTCCGACTTGAATGATGATGTCCTTCAAGCGCGTCTCGACGCGTTCAGCTGCGTATTTGTAGGCGATCGCCCAGCGCGGTGATTTTGCTGTGAACCCGAGCCGCTCGCGCTGCTCAAATGAATCTACTTTCACCACTGCGCCGTCAGTCTGATAAGGAAAACGGGCGCGGATCTGGTCGAGTTCGCGAATCGCTTTCAGAACTTCGTCAACGGAATCGGCCAGCCACCGCTGCTTGTGCGTGGGTAGCCCGAGCTGTTTGAACAACGAAAAAATTTCCGAGTGCAATTCGAGATCGAGTCCTTTGGTCGCGCCTGTCCCGTAAAACACGATGCCGAGCGGCCGTTTCGCGACGATAGTCGGATCCAGGTGCTTCAGTGAACCAGCAGCGGCGTTGCGCGGATTGGCAAACAACGGAAGACCCGCGGCCTTGCGTTCCTCGTTCAGTTTCTCGAACCCGGCCTTGTCCAGATAAGCTTCGCCGCGGACTTCGAAAACATCTGGCGCGTCGCCGCGCAACTGATGCGGCACTGAGCGAATTGTTTTGACGTTTTGAGTGATGTCGTCGCCGACAAAACCGTCGCCGCGCGTCGCGGCATACTTCAGCCGGCCCTTTTCGTACATCACCGACACCGCAACGCCGTCCACTTTCGGCTCGATGACGACCGGAATTTTTTCGTCCGGCAAAAGGCGCGTGATCCGTTTGTAAAAATTCGCCACCTCTTCTTCGGAATAGGTGTTATCGAGGCTGAGCATCGGCGCGCGGTGCTGGATTTGGGCAAACGCTTCGAGCGGTTTTCCGCCTACGCGCTGCGTGGGTGAATCCGGCGTGAGGAGATCAGGAAATTGGGTTTCGAGATCAACAAGCTCCTTGTAGAGTCGGTCGTACTCACGGTCGCTGATGATCGGCGCGGCTTGTTCGTGGTAGAGCCTGTCGTGCTTGCGGATTTCCTCTCGCAGTCGTGCGATTTTTTTGTCGGCTTCCTTTCGGTCCATCGGTCCTTTCAGAATACGAACACGCGAAATTTCGGCAATGGTATGGTCCGCGCGCTGCGCGCTATCTATCTAGCGCCAAAGGCGCAGCCTCAACCCAAGCCTGGGGCAACGCCCCAGGACTGATTTCCGGCGCCGGTTCGATCAGCATTGGAGCCAATGCCCCAGTCACTCAGTAAAGTCATCCTTCACATCATCTTTAGCACGAAAAATCGGGAGCCTTGGCTCGATCCAGACGTGCGTCCGCGGATGCACGCTTATCTGGCGACAATCTGCCGAGACCTCGGCGCCCAACTCGTGCACATCGACGGGATGGCGGATCATGTTCACATTGTCACGACGCTGCCGCGAACCGTTTCTCAAGCTCAAAATGATCGAGCATATAAAGAAAGCCTCTTCGAAATGGATCAAATCGCTTCATCTGCGCTATCGCGGTTTTTTCTGGCAGCGCGGATATGCAGCATTTTTGGTCAGCCCGAGCCAGCTCGACGCTCTGCTGAAATATGTTGAGACTCAGAAAGAACACCATCGCACTCGCACGTTTCAGGAGGAATACCGGGAGCTGCTGCGCAGCGCATGGCGTCGATTTCGACGAGCGTTACGTTTGGGATTGAAAAACAATCACAGGATTGAATCGCGCTGTCAGCGCTGGTTTATGTTTCTAACCGAATTCCTGGGGCGATGCCCCAAGCTGCGATGACAGAGCGCTTTTAGCGCTAAACAAGATACCTGCGATGTTCCTAGGAGCTTTCAAATTGCCCCAAGAGCGGCTATGCATACCCAATCGTGAAACCCGGTGAGCGCATCCTCGGGGTGGAAGGCGGCGGCACGAAAACCGCCTGGACGCTGGTAGAAACGGTAGCCGACACGGCCGGCTCGGAATTTCGCATTCTAGAGCAAGGAAAACTGCCGTCGTCGAATTTTCGGCTCACCGCACTCGGACGGTTGCGCGCGATCCTCGCCGAGCTGCCGAAGCAGATCGACCGCGCGGGAGTTTTCCTCGCGGGTTGTGCTACAGAGGAAGACCGCCGCGCGCTCAGACAGATTTGTCTCGGCATCTGGCCTAATGCCAAAATCGTCACGGGAAGCGACCGTGATTCGGGGCTTGCTGCGGCGCTCGATCGTGGAGACGGCATCGTTGTCAACGCCGGAAGTGGATCATCGGTAACCGGCCGCCGCGGCGATCGGGTCGAGCGAGCCGGCGGATGGGGCCACATTTTGGGCGACACCGGAGGCGGTTATTCTCTTTCCATGCAGGCGCTCCGCCTGATTTTGCGCGAACACGATTTGCATCGCGCCCAAATGGATTTCACCGCGAAGATCCTGCATGCGCTTTCGTTGAACAACTTTGATGAACTGGTTCGCTGGGTCCAAACGGCCGACAAAATGGAGATCGCCATGCTCGCGCCAGTCGTGTTTGCGGCTGGCGCCGCCGGCGATGCGCGGATGGTGGAGATCATCGAAGAAGGGGCGCGCGTGCTTTGCGAATACACTGAGGCGGTCGCGGATCGGCTTCATCTGCTCGCGCCAAAGGTCGTGCTCATCGGTGGCCTTTTTTACCGCGACTCGGTCTACACGCACGCCTTTCGCCGGAGGCTGAAGAAGAATCTTCCCGATGCTCGCGTAGCGACTGCCGAACACGCGCCTGAACTGGGTGCGGTGTGGCTCGCAGCAAAAGCGCACGATCATGCGGTGTTTCACCCGAAGCCCTCGCAACGCGAAATCGATGGTTTGGCTGCAGCGTTAACGGAGCAGCGCAATCCACGCTCGCAAAACCTTGAAAAACTCAGCGCGCACGAGCTGGTTCAATTGTTCGTTGAGGAAGAGAAGTTTGTTCAAGACGCTTTGCGGACTGCTGCTGCGGATCTTGCTCGCGCGATCGAACAAGTCACTGAATCGCTGCGAAAGGGTGGCCGCTTATTTTACGTCGGCGCGGGGAGCAGCGGGCGCATCGGCATTCTGGATGCGAGTGAAATCCCGCCGACCTTTGGCGCGCCGACTCATCTTGTGCAGGGAATAATCGCAGGCGGGACCACCGCGCTGCATCGGAGCGTGGAAGGTGCGGAAGATGAAGAGAGCGCCGGCGCATTCGCTTTGGATGAGCGCGGTGTGAAGCCAGCCGATGTGGTGATTGGAATCACAGCCAGCGGCCGGACACCTTTTGTGCTTGGCGCGCTCGCCCGGGCGAGGTCGTTAGGCGCAAAAACGATCTTGCTTACCTGTAATCCCGCTGTAGCCGGCGTCGGTGATGGTGGCCGGCCGGGGTCACCGACCCCGGCTACAGAGTTCGATCTGGTGATTACTCTTCCGGTCGGACCGGAAATCCTGGCTGGTTCGACGAGATTGAAAGCCGGTACCGCAACGAAAGTCGCGCTCAACATCATCACCACCGGCGCGATGATCGGACTCGGGAAAGTGCGCGGCAATCTCATGATCGATCTACACACTACGAGCACGAAGTTGCGCGATCGTGCCGTGCGGATCGTGGCCGAGGTGACCCAACGCGATTACGAATCTGCCCGCGGCTTGCTCGAGGCGAACGACTGGAATTTGCGCGCAGCGCTGGAGAAACAATAAAAATTTCCATTTCACATAAGCGCAGCGGAAGTAGTTCGTGCGAAGATAGGTATGTTTAACCGAAAGGAACAATCCTATGCTCTGGACAATATTCGTTATTCTGCTGGTGCTGTGGTTGCTCGGATTAGTCAGTTCGTACACGCTCGGCGGGTTCATTCACATCCTGCTCGTGATCGCGATTGTGGTGCTGATTATCCAACTGATCTCAGGACGCCGCGCATTATAACGTCGAAATAACGTCGAAGCGATGAAGCCGGCCGGAATTATCGGCATCATTCTTATCGTTATCGGCATCATCGCACTGGCGTATGGAGGGATCACGTACACCAAGCGCGAGAAAGTACTGGATCTC
The DNA here is from genome assembly GCA_046726875.1 of Verrucomicrobiota bacterium. Taxonomy (GTDB): domain Bacteria; phylum Verrucomicrobiota; class Verrucomicrobiia; order Chthoniobacterales; family UBA10450; genus Udaeobacter. Next base: position 2,758 of record JBKPBJ010000264.1, on the reverse strand, counting down.
GGCCCAATTCAGGCAACCGCCGAAAAGCAAAAAACCATTCCGTTTCCCCCGGTATTGGGCGGGATTTGTTTGGTCGGCGGAATCGTGCTGGTGATTGTCGGCAGCCGCAAAACCTGACAACATTTGCAAATCCTGTAGCCACCGGCCTCTGGCCGGTTGTTTCTTTCACTGGTTCGGGCAAACCCAAGGCGGCCCGCAGGGCTGTGACTACACGAGAGCTAGCCGCCTGCTTTTAACACCGCGAAGGTTTTGCTGCCTTTGCGGTCGAGATAAAGAAGCACGCCGCGCTTTGGATCGGCTTTGTTGAGCGCGTCGCGGAAGGATTGCACATTCGTCACAGACTTCCCGTCCACCTCGGTAATCACGTCTTCGCGTTCAATGCCCTGAGCAGCGGCGATACTGTTGTCTTCAACCTCGGTCACAATCACGCCCTGCTGCGTCGACAGATGCAGGCGCTCTGCGACGTCTTTCGTCAGTTCCTGCACTTGCAATCCAAATTTGCCGATCTCGCCGTCACGGGACGGTTTAGGTTCGCTCGGTTGAATCGGCTGATTTGACGCGCGGGTGATCTCCTCTGGCAATTCGCCAGTCTTGACAGGCACCTTTATCGCCTGGCCCTTGCGCCAAACAGTCAGCTCCACGTTTTGACCGACTTTCTTTTTCAAAATTTCATGCTGCAACTGTGAATCGGAGCTGACCGCATTCCCATCGACGTGCGTGATCACGTCGAACGGACGCAGGTTGCTCCTCGATGCGGGCGCGTCCGCTTCGATCGTGCGAACCACCACGCCTTTGTCTGCGCCTTTAAACAAATCGCGGATCGTCGGATCGTCGCCAAGCGTTTCGATGCGAATCCCCAGCCAGGGTCGCACGATTTTGCGGCCGGCGATGAGTTCGCCGCCGATGTCCTTCGCCATATTGATGGGAATGGCAAAGCCCAGCCCGCGGTTCATTCCATTGATCAGCGTGTTCATGCCAATCACTTTCCCGTCGATGTCGCACAGCGGTCCGCCGCTATTCCCCGGATTAATCGACGCATCGGTCTGCAAATAATCTGAGATGGAATAGCCGCCTGTCTGAAGCAATTTGCTCCGGCTTTTGCCGCTGATTACGCCGTAAGTAAATGTGTAATCGAGCTTGAACGGCGCACCGATCGCGAACGCAAATTGCCCCACACGGACTGCATCGCTGTCGCCGAGCTGGACGACCGGCAAATCTTTTCCGTCAACCTTGATAACAGCAATGTCGGTCCTTTCATCGGTGCCTACCACTCGCGCCGGATACTCGCGGCCATCCCGTAATTTCACGTCGATTTTGTCGGCGTCCTCGATCACGTGGACGTTCGTGAAGATGTAGCCATCGGGGCGCACAATGAAGCCGGAGCCTTCACTTTGGATTGGTCGAGGCGTGCCGGGATTCCGGCGTGGCCGGTTTTCATCGGGCGGCCCTTGAAAAAACAGATCGTCGAGCGGCGAGCTCTCGCTGACTTCATTTTTCTTGGAAGTCTCAATGATCACAACACTCGGCGCGACGGTTTCGAATACTTTTGCGAAAGCGTTGTTCAACTGATGAACAACGTCCTTGCCTGCTTCAACTGCGGATGGATTCAGTGGACCGGCGTCGCTGGACACGGCCTCGCGTTGCGCCGCGAACGAAGTACTGAGCGCAAGGCACAGGGCGAAAATGGACAAACGCATAGGTTGGAATTTTGACAGTAGCCAACATGCAACGTTCAACCCGCTGCGTCCAATCGCGGTTCGCCGGAGCGAAACAGTTTCGCGTGCGGACGAATCTCTCCCGTGTGCGGACCTGTGGCGAACTCATTCAAAGACGTATTCGCAGTTCCGCCGTAGCCGTGCCAGATTGCTTGACGAAAATCGTATAATTGGCGGCCCAGCCATCAATATGCGCATCTTTCACAGGCGATTTGTCTTACGAGCGGGCGTTGTAGCCCTGATTTTGATTGTTCTGTGGGCAATCGCCATCGGGCCGGAGCCTCCCGCGCGCATTACCATTTCGCCGGACGAACTGGTGCGGGCTGTCACGATTCAGCGCGATTCGCTCGTCGATTTGTGTCTGATGGAACGCGTCGATCCAAACGGGCGCGACGGGCAAGGCCGCACGCCATTGTTGATCGCGACGTCGCAACAGGATTGGAAAACGGCGCGCCGGCTTCTCGATGCTGGAGCGGCGGTTGATCTCGCGGACAAGAATGGATTTACGCCACTAATGGCGGCAGCGATGCACGGAGATCTGGAAATGTTCGGGTTGCTCCTGGCGCGCTCAACCAATCTTCATCCGGAAAAGCCTTGTGCGGACGGACAAGACCTTCTGAGTTTTGCGCTCGATGGCGGGCATCAGGAGATCATTAAAACCGTGGAGGAGCGTTTGCCGACGATGCCGGAATGGATGACGAGCACGCGGCGCGCCTTGTCCAGAGCGCTGCAAGCCGGGAAGAACGATGAAATCCGGTTGCTGCTCAGCAAGCATTCGGCGCCGCCCACACCCGAAGGCAAGAACGTGCCGTTTCTAGCGTATGCTATCGCGAGCAGCAATGTGTCTCTATTCAGCACGCTGTTAAATTGCGGAGCAGATCCCAACACGGTTCTGCCCGCCCGTAGTGACAAAGATTTTCTGGCGCTGCTCCCGAACGGATTGCGCAGCTACATCGAAGAAGATCGCAGCGTCACGGTGCTGATGCTGGCTTCGGGTCTGGGCCAGGTCGATTATTTGCGCGCTCTGATCGACGGCGGAGCAA